>CAYYHF010000144.1:0-7081 GCA_964471415.1 uncultured Clostridia bacterium
GGACTCTCGAGTATGCCCGGGCAAAACTGATCCCCGGCGGGCTCCGGCGCAACCAGGGTTTCCTGGCGGGCAAGGTGGAGGCGGACGGCGTAGAGCAGAGCATGCTGGAGGCGATGTTCGATCCGCAGACCTCAGGAGGGCTGTTGATCGCGGTCGCGCCCGACAGACTGGACGACCTAATCGGGAGGCTGCGCGGCGCGGGCGGCGCCATGGTCGCGGCGGTGGTGGGGCGCGCAGCGGCGGCAGGGGGCGAGGGTCCGCGAATCAAGGTCATCTCATAGAGGCCGCATGGACCGGCGCCGTGCAGGCCTATAGGCAGGTGGAGCAGGCATGACCAAGCCGATTTCTCCAAGAGACATTCCGTCCGTCTCGGACGTTCTTGCACATCCCACGGCTGTCGAGTTGATGGAACGCCTCCCACGGTGGGCCGTGCGAAACGCTGCGCGGCAGCTCATCGCGGGCGAACGCGCTCGGATAGAGCGCTCGGCGCGCGACCGGATCGATGGCCGACCCGACGAGCGCACCGGCGGCCGGGCTGCGACTGCGGCTGCGACCGCAACGGCGACCACGGCCGCGACCACGACCGCGCCTGCAGCTCGGGCCGCGATCCTCGACGCGGTGGTAGAGGCGCTTCCTCGCGAGGCAGACAGGTGCGCAGCCCCCGGGCCGCGCCCGGTGATCAACGCCACCGGGATTGTCCTCCACACGAATCTGGGGCGAGCGCCGCTCGCGGACTACGCGGCGCAGGCTGTGGCAGAGTGCGCCCGCTCTTACTCTGATCTGGAGTTCGATCTTCTCACCGGCGAACGCGGATCGCGCCAGGATCATGTCGCAACGGCTATCGCCCGCGCATGTGGCGCGCAGGCCGCATACGTGGTGAACAACAACGCCGCCGCAGTCCTGCTCTGCCTGGATACCATCGCCCGCGGACGCCAGGTGCTGGTGAGCCGCGGCGAGCTGGTGGAGATAGGCGGTTCGTTCAGGGTGCCCGACATCATGGAACGTAGCGGCGCTCGTCTTGTTGAGGTAGGCACGACCAACCGAACGCGCATTGCCGACTACCAAAGGGCCGTCAATCCCGAAGTCGGGCTGCTTCTCAAGGTGCATACCTCCAACTTCCGCATCGTGGGTTTTGCCGAAGAGACACCCCTTGCCGAGCTTGTCTCGCTGGGCAGCGAAACCGGCCTTCCGGTGATGTACGATCTCGGGTCCGGCTTGATGGCGGATCTGTCGCGCTACGGAATGGGCTCTGAGCCCACGGTTCTGGGCGCTGTGTCGGCAGGCGCGGATCTGGTCACATTCAGCGGCGACAAGCTGTTCGGCGGGCCGCAGGCCGGTATCATCGTGGGCCACGCTGACCTAATCGAGCGCATCGCGCGAAACCCGCTGGCACGGGCACTGCGCATCGACAAGCTCACACTGTGCGCTCTGGCGGCGGTGGCCGCAGCCTGGGAAGATCGCGATGCGGCCGAGGAGTCGGTGCCTGTAGCCACCATGCTTGCCGCCGATTCGGGCCTTCTCGCCCAGCGCGCCGCGCAGCTCGCCCAGCTGATCCGGCTGGAGCTGGACAAGGCCTGCGCGGACCCAGCAAGCATCGACATCTTGGTCGTGGACGATCCGTCCGAGGCCGGAGGCGGTTCGCTTCCCGCAGTGTCGATACCGGGCGCGAGCGTGTGCATAAGGACACACAGCATCCCGTGCCATGAGATCCAGCGGCGTCTCAGGATGGGCGATCCGCCGGTGGTGGCCAGGGTTGCCGACGACTCCGTTCGGCTTCACCTCAGGACCATATTCGACCGCGATTTCGACCGGCTGGCCGCGGCCGCGGCATCGGCTATCGCATCGACCGCCGAGCGAATCGCCGGATCGGCCGCGACCGGCGCAGATCGCACGGGGGGCGATGTGGTCTTATGAGACATGCGGTGATCGGGACGGCGGGCCATGTGGACCACGGCAAGACCACTCTGATCCGTGCGCTTACGGGTGTCAACACTGACCGGCTTCGCCAGGAGCAGGAACGGGGCCTCACGATTGAGCTGGGGTTTGCCCCCCTTACACTGCCTTCGGGCCGCACTGCCGGCGTTGTGGATGTGCCCGGCCATGAGCGGTTCATCAAGAACATGCTGGCCGGAGCGACCGGAGTGGATGTGGCCCTTTTGGTGGTGGCGGCCGATGAAGGAGTCATGCCGCAAACAGATGAACACCTCGACATCCTGAACCTCCTGGGCGTCCGGCACGGTGTGGTCGCGGTGACCAAAGCCGACATGGTCGAGGCAGAATGGCTGGAACTCGTGGCGGAGGATGTGCGTCACCGCCTGGCCGGCACGCTCCTTGCCGCGGCGGCAATAGTGCCGGTGTCGGCAGTGACCGGGCAGGGCCTGGACGAGCTCCTGCGTCAGCTGGACCTGGCTTTGGATCGGGCCGCATCGGCTTCCACGACCGAGCGCCTAAGCTGCGCCCGTCTTCCCATAGATCGCGTGTTCGCGATATCGGGCCACGGCACTGTGGTTACCGGTACCCTCATCGGCGGCTCGGTCAAGCCGGGCGACCGCTTGGAACTGCTTCCTGCGGGCAAGTCAGCGCGAGTGAGGCAGGTACAGGTTCACGATAGGCCGGTGGAGGCAGCCGAGCGTGGGCAGCGGGTCGCGCTCAACCTGGCCGGGCTGGAACGCGGCGAGATCGAGCGAGGCATGGTGCTGGCGGCGCCGGGGATCTTGCAGCCATCGCGACTGTTCGACGCTGAGCTGGCGCTGCTTCCATCGGCGGCGCCGGTGGAGCATGGCGACCGCATGCACCTTCACATGGGCACTGCCGAAGCTACGTGCAGGGTGAGGGTGATCGGTGCCGATGCGGCTTTTCCTGGGGAGACCACCTTTGTCCAGTTGGAACTTGCGGAGAGCGAAGGCGTTGCGGCGCGGGGCGACCGGTTCATCATTCGCACCTACTCGCCCATGGCCACCGCCGGGGGCGGACGGATCCTGGCCATCGCGCGAGGCCGGGCGCGCCGGTTTCGCCCGGAGATCGTGCGGGAGTTCGAAACCTTGTCCGGAGGGGACGACTCGGAACTGGCAGCATTGTTCGTGCATCGGGCCCTCCGCGAGTATTCCCGCCAGGCGACCGCCGCGGATGTGTCGCGGGCCATGTTCCGTGAAGAGGCGAGCGTGCGCGTGCTGCTCGAACGAGGGGTAGCCGCGGGCACGATCATGGGACTAGGCGGCTCGGCGGGCGGCGCAGGTGATGGTGACCAGCGAGGCTATCTAACCCAGGGCGACTGGGCCGACATCGAAGTGCGAATACATGATGTGCTGGCAGACTTCCATGCCCGCGAACCTCTCCGGGCCGGGATGGCCAGGGAGGAACTGCGGACCAGGGCACTTCCCGGCTGGGACCCCAAGTGGTTCACACTGGCTATGTCTCAGGCCGCGGCGGATGGCATCCTGCGCGAACAGGGCGCTTTGGCGGCGCTGCCGTCTCACCGAGTGACCCTCAGCCCCGAGCAGCAGGTATGGGCACGCCAGATCGAGGACGCGTTTGCTTCCTCTCTTATGTCGCCGCCTGAGAGGCTCGATGCGATGGCAGGCGGGGCTCCTCAGGCTGTGTTGGATTACCTGATCGACACGGGCGTCATGATGCGCGTTGGGCCTGAGCTGCTCTTCCACCGCGATGCGATTGCTCGGGCGCTCGAAATCGCACGCGAGCTCGGGCGCGATGGCCGCGCGTTCACGGCAGCCGAGTTTCGCGATTCGTGCGGCAATACGCGGAAATACGCGGTGGCGCTCTTGGAATACATGGACTCATCGCGCATCACCAGACGCATCGGCGACGAACGGGTTCTCATCTAACTCCTGCTCCGATGCTACTTGGCTCCGGCAAGCGCATTCTCCACGGCCTTGACGTAGGCTTTGGTTGTCAGCGTTGCGCCGCTAACTGCGTCTACTTGGAGCGACTGGCTTTCGATGATTGTGTTGATGATCTGCTTGGTCGTATTGGCCTCGTGGAACCACAAGCTTCGCGAAGTCGACCTGGCCGATAGAGAGATTCTTGTGTTCATCATACGACATGCACGCTCACGCCTTGAGCGGCGGAGAAACAGTCTTTCAGGTTTCGCGTGACCCAGACCGACAGCCCGGCATTGGTCGATTCCGCATCGACGAGGAGCGCCCCGACTCCGGGATACCGGCTGATCAGCGCCAACCCCCTGTCCAGCCCGGCAATGAACACGGCTGTCGACAGCGCATCGGCAACCATGGAGCCATTGCCGGAACCATCTGCGACCACAGTTGCGCCGGCCAATCCGGATCTGGACGGGTACCCGGTCATCGGGTCCAGTATGTGGTGGTATCTCGTGCCTTCACCATCGTCGAAGAACCGCTGGTAGTCTCCTGAAGTCACCACTGCTTTGTCCTTCACCGATACCAGGCCGATCAGCGCGTCAGGCCGCCGCGGATGCTGTATCCCGATGCGCCAGGCAGATCCATCGGGCCGCGCGCCCAGTGCCGCCACATTGCCTCCTATGTTCGTGAAGGCCGACCACACGCCGTACTCCCGGAACACCTGCATGAACCTGTCGGCGGCGTAACCTTTGCCGATACCCCCGAGATCGACGGACTGCCCCGCTCTGCGCAGGCCTGCCGTCCGCCCCACCGGGTCCAGCAACAGATCCCGATAGTCCACTAGGCTGAGCGCCCGGCGGATCTCAGCATCGGCCGGGGGGCGCAAGGCGCCGTGGCCGATGCCCCACAAGTCCACCAGCGGGCCAATGGTCACGTCGAACACACCCTGGCATACCGCCGACAACTCGGTTGCGCACGACAGCACATCGTATGTCTCAGGACTGACGCTGCAGGGCGCATGTCCCGCCGATTCGTTGATCGCTGCAATCTCGCTTTCGGGAAGAAACCGGCTCAGCATTCCTTCGAGCCGCGCGGCCTCCTGCTTGACGGCCTGAAGGGCCTTGGCGGCATGTCTGCCGAAGGCCCGGTGAGTCATTACCGTAGCCATCCCGAAGCTCAGAGACTCCACTGATCTGCGTTGCAGCGCAGCGCCACCTCTACTTCACCAGCGCGTTCTCAACAGCCTTGAGGAAGGCTCGGGTCGTGATAGTCGCGCCGCTCACAGTGTCTACCTGAAGCGACTGGGCTTCGAGCAAAGCGTCCACAACCTTCTGCGTTACCTCCGACTGATGCTGCACGTCCTGCACCACATCGATCTTGGCCATTCTGCCAGACGCCACTGTAACCCTGACCTTGCTCGAGAAGCGCCCACGTTTGTACTCCCCATCGTACACACCGTCCGGGAGTTGCGAAAAGTCCGGGGGCTTGATGGACGCGTTCTTGATCGATCTACGATTGAGTGTATCGCCGACAAACGTTAGCCCCGCTATGGCGACGAGTCCAATGATGATCCACAGGATCACTCTGAACATCCCAATCACTCCCTACGGCTGCCGGGCGGCCCGGCATGTGTTGGGCTACCATTCGTGATCGGGGCGCCGACTCCTCTGAAAATGTAGTCTACTGAGCAGAGTTTTTTCAGCGGCGGCACCCGCCGATGCCTTCTGTCTTGGCGGATCTACCCTGTTGTGCTAGGATGTAGCTAGTGACACCTGAATAACGGAATGCCGGTGGGTGCCCGCGCGAGCGGGCGAAAGGGAAGTGGCAGCCGGGCGCATAGCTGCATGGAGCGCCGCGCCGGGCCAAGCCCGCGGTCCCGCCACTGTATCCGGCGAGCCGAGGCGCAATTGATGTCACTCCTGCCCACGGCAGGGGGAAGACGCGCGCAGGCGACGACCCGGAAGTCAGGAAACCTGCCCACCGAGCTTGCCGACTCCGCCTTCGAGGAAAAGGGGGATGCGGGAGGCGCGTTGTCGCCGGAGCTTCCGGCGAACGGATCGCACCGACTTCTCCCCTGTTCACTCGCTGGTGAGCAGGGTGTTTTTATGTCGGAAGGAGTGTCGCTGAAATGTCCAGACGTTCCATGTCCAATTGGTTCAGGCCGCTCGCGTTGGTTGCGGCCGTTCTCGTCATCGCGCTTGTGGGAGCGATGGGCGCGGCAGGCGCGGCAGGCGCGGCGCCGGCGGGGAGGTTTCCGCTCTCCATCGTTGACGACACAGGCATCGCAGTCGAAATCCCTCGCGCGCCCGAAAGGATTGTGTCCCTTGCGCCCAGCAACACCGAGATCCTGTTCGCTTTGGGCCTCGCCGACAAGGTTGTCGGCGTCACCTCTGTGTGCGACTACCCCGAGGAAGCCAAGAAAGTCGACAAGATCGGCGACTACAACATCAACATCGAGGCGGTGGTCGCCAAACGGCCCGACCTCATCCTGGCTGTGGCGGATCTGCAGATGCCAACGATCCAGAAACTGCGCGAACTCAAGCTGAGAGTGGTCGCCGTCAACCCGCGCACGCTTGACGAGGTGTTTCGCGCCATTCAGACCATAGGCGATGCGACCGGCGCTCAAGATGACGCCCGCCTATTGGTAGACAGCCTCAAGGCGCGCGCCGCGGCCGTGGAGTCGCGGGCTGCAGCCATGCCCGTCGACCGCCGCCCCAAGGTGTTCGTGGAGATCTGGAACGATCCGCTCATGACCGCGGGGCGCAACACTTTCGTAGACGACCTCGTGACGCGGGCGGGCGGGCGCAACATAGCCGGCGATATCGATGGATGGCCGCAGATAAGCCCGGAAAGCGTCATCTCGGGGGGCGTGGACGTGATCATCCTCACCTGCTTCAACCGGAGCGAGGTCATGGCCAGACACGAGTGGCGCAAAGTGCCCGCGATTCTGTCCGGGCGCGTTTGCGAGATCCATCCCGACTTGATGGTGAGGCCCGGACCCAGACTCGTAGATGGGCTGGAGGCCCTGTCCGACTTGTTTTGCGGGACCAAATGACCAACGCCGTCAGTAGGCGGAGCAAACGTCGAAAGGTGACATGCCATGCCCCGATCTCGCGCGCTTAGGATCCGTATAGCATTCCTGGTCATCGCCATGCTGGCCGTGGTGGGTTGGGCTGTCTCGGCCGGAACGGCTGGAATCCCCACCGGGCTGGCCTTTCGTATCATCGTCTCACGTATCCCGCTGCTTG
>CAYYHF010000145.1:0-7034 GCA_964471415.1 uncultured Clostridia bacterium
AACATGAAGCGAGCGCTGCGCCGGGAATGGCCTCGCATCAAGGAAGAGCTGCTGATCTAGCCTCTGCTGGCCCGGGTGCGTTTACGGGTGTGCGACCAACATGATACATTAGGTATGCTACGCCAGTCTGAGGAGGTCGTTGCCATGGCCGCAAACACTCCGGAGTGGGTCAGAAGCGCTGTGATCTATGAGGTCTTCCCGAGGAATCATACAGCGGATGGAACGCTGGCAGGGGTATATCGGGACCTTGAGCGGATAGCCGATCTGCACACTGACATCCTGTGGCTCATGCCCATTCACCCCATAGGCGTTGTGGGGCGCAAGGGCGCGCTTGGGAGTCCCTATGCTGTCCGCGACTACCGGGCAATCCACCCCGATCTGGGCGATGAACGTTCGTTTGGGATGTTGATCGATGCCGCGCACGCGCTTGGCATGAAGGTGATGATGGACGTGGTCTACAACCACACCTCCTGCGACAGTGTGCTTCTTTCTGAACACCCCGAGTGGTTTATGCGCAATGCGCGCGGCGATCCCACCGGCAGAGTCGCGGATTGGTCCGATGTCTATGACCTGGACTACAGCCACAAGAGCCTCTGGGATTACCAGATCGACACCTTGGAAAAATGGGTGGACTGTGGTGTGGATGGGTTTCGCTGCGATGTTGCATCTCTGGTGCCGCTGGAGTTCTGGATGGCTGCCCGGGACAGGCTGGCGCAACGTGCGCAGGCGCAGTCGCAGCCGAAGGAGTTGGTGTGGCTTGCGGAGAGTGTGGATAAGTCCTTCATAAGGTCCCTTCGCGACCAGGGGCTCACAGCCCATTCGGACCCGGAGTTGCACGCGGCTTTCGACCTGACTTACGACTACGATGGCTTCGAATACCTGAGAGGGTTCATGCAGGGGCAGAGGCCGCTTCGCGACTACCTTAACCATCTTTACATACAGGAGACCCTGTACCCGGCAGACGCGGTCAAGATGCGCTTCCTCGAAAACCACGACAACCCGCGGGCCGCGGGAATCATCGGCAGCAGGCATTCACTTCAGAACTGGACTGCCTTCTACTCCCTGCTATTGGGCGCAACGTTGGTCTATGCGGGGCAGGAGAAAGCCTCCTTGCACTGCCCCGACCTATTCAGCCGAGATTGCCTGCGGTGGGGTTGCACAGACACGGGGTACGCAAGCGCCGTTGGACGCGCTGGCGATGCCGGCTACCCTGGTCGCGCCACTGGCTACGCCACTGCCGATACCGATGCTGTTGACTTTGAGCGCTTTGTTCAGAAGGTTCTGGGACTGGCCAAGACTATCAAGAAGTCCTGTAGACGGTTCGCTGTGTCCGAACCAGCCCAGGGCGTGGCCAAGATCGTGTGGAGCGGTAGTGATGTAACCTACTTCGCGTTCGCGAACCTTGCTGGCAAGGAGGGGGAGGGCGAAGTCCGCGGCCAGCTGCTCTTGGATGAGCGTGAAGCGGACCAGCTGCGGCGCGGCCAGGTCTGTCTGGGCGAGTACGCGGGCGAGCGCCTGGGCGAATGTCCGTGCCTGCGCCTTTCGGATATGCCGCTGGTGGTCCGGGCTGCTGGAGGGTCTGGTGTGTGAGGCTCGCCGGCCGTTGTTCTCCGGGAGACTTAGGTAGGCCCACACTCTGAATTCTCATTCTGAGAAGGACAACCGCGCCATATGGAGTAATAACTAGTACGTTGCTCCTGCGGGGATTACCATGTTATCGCCCTGTCATGTATCACGTATCACGCGCGCGCCCGGGTCCTCCACGTGCGCTCGCGCACGCGCTTTGCGGGAGTGTGACGAATGCCCGCCGGCAAACGCGAACTCGCTGGCATTGCGGAAGACGCGCAGAAGGTCTGCGATGCCATAGCGGCCGTAGTAGGCTTGGATGTTGAGGTAGTAGACGAAAACCTGCTCCGAATCGCGGGGACGGGCGAGTATCGTCTTCGCGTGGGGCATTCGCTGGAGCACGAGGGCGCAGTCTATCGACAAGTGCTCCGAAGCGGCCAGGGAACCATCATAACAAGGCCCGGATTGGAGCCCATCTGTGGCTTGTGCCCCAAGTACGGTAGTTGCGACGAGAAAGCGGAGCTTTCTGCGCCGATAACCGTGGAAGGCAATGTGGTGGGCGTAATTGGTCTGCTCTGTTTCGACGAATCCCAGCGCGCTAGGCTGCTTGCGCGGCTCGAATGTCACAAGGACTTCATCGAACATATGGCTGATCTGCTTGCAAGCAAAGTTCGAGAGCACGTTCTGCTGGAGCAGGAGCGGCGCGCTGCTCAGGAGGTTGCTGCGCTGCTCGACAAGATCAGCGACCCGGTACTCGCCATAGACCGAAACGGAAGGGTGATCCACTGTAACGCTCCGGCCGGCCGACTCCTGAGCGCGCCTGTGGGAAGCGGTTCCAGAGGTGGGCAGGGTGGGCGCGATGGACTCGAGGGGCTTCGGTTCATGGAGCAAGTCTTGGCAGCCAGAGACGGGTTCGACGACAAAGAGATGTTTCTCCGCTTCGGCGGAGTGGAAAAACCATACCTTGTATCGGCCACTCCTCTGACATCGGGCGGTTTCGTCTACGGCGTCATGGCGGTCATCCGTCCATTGGGCGAGGTGCATAGATGGGCCTACAACCTAACGCACGCCGTGGGGGAGTTCACTTTCAATGACATCATCGGCGAGAGTCCTGCGATTCAGCTGGTCAAGGAGAAGGCTCTCAAGGTGGCGGCAAGCAAGTCTAGTATCTTGATTACCGGAGAGAGCGGCACCGGAAAAGAGCTTCTGGCAAGGGGAATCCACAATGCAAGTCCCCGCGCCGACAGGCCCTTTGTGGCGGTGAACTGCGCCGCGATCCCCGACACGCTGCTTGAAAGCGAGCTTTTCGGGTACGAGGAGGGCGCGTTCACAGGCGCAAGGCGAGGAGGCAAACCCGGCAAGTTCGAACTTGCAGACGGAGGTGCCATCTTCCTCGACGAAATAGGCGAGATGCCCATTCACCTGCAGGCGAAGCTGCTCAGAGTGGTTGAAGGTTGGGAAGTGGAGCGGGTGGGCGGCACGCGCCCGAGGCCTATCGATGTGCGGCTCATGGCCGCCACTAATCAGGATCTTGAAAGCAAGATCGCTTGCCGAGAGTTTCGCGAAGACCTGTACTTTCGTATTAATGTGATCCCCCTGCGAATCCCGCCGTTGCGCGACAGGGAAGGGGACATTCCCATCCTGGCGTGCTACTTCATCCGAAAACACGCAGCCATGCTCGGCAAAGACATCGATGCAATTGCTCCCGATGCGGCCCAGGTTCTTGCGACCTATTGGTGGCCCGGCAATGTGCGTGAGCTCGAGAACGCCATTGAGTATGCAGTCAACCTAGAGAGCACATTCACCATCCATGAGCGCAGCCTGCCCGAAACGATTCGCGCCAGGGTGTCGAACATCAGAGGGCAACCGCCCGATCCCGCCGGGATCGATGTGATGGAGGCGCGTCTAATAGCGGAGGCGCTTAGGCGACATGGCTGTAGCTACCGGGGCAAGCAGGAAGCGGCGCGCGAGCTTGGAATCGGCATCGCCACGTTGTACCGGAAGATGGCCCGCTACAGCATCCCCGGAATCCGCGGCGCAAGGCCTTGATAAATATCACTGCCAATTATCAAAATGAGAGGCATGCGCTGGCCCTGAGGCCGTGCATCGCTATGGGGGCGAACGATTGTCCAGCTAGACGCGGATGCGGTTGATCAAGTCGCGCCTGCGTTGGGTGGCACGGAATTTGCAACTATAGTCATTGGACAAGCCAAGCACACGCAGGCGAAATGCACCACATAGATGGGAGGAGATCGGATGTCTCGGAAGATGGTATGGGGACCAACGTTTGAAGAGATGCTTCATCCCGGCAAGATCGCCCCCGATATCCGGGCAAAGGCTTTGGCCGCTAAGGAAAGCGATCCTCTTAACGCGATCAATCTGTACAACATCACCTGGAAGCGTCCGGACGGGACTCCGTGCTACATCGTGATCCCCAAGGAACTGACTGGAATAGACGCGAACATCATAGCGCTATACGGTCGGGACTTCCCTACGGGTTCTCACAAGGTGGGCGCCACCTACACGGTGACGATGGAAAACCAGCTCACGGGCGGAATCGTCCCCGGCGAGCATACGCTGGTCTATCCGTCTACCGGGAACTACGGCATAGGCGGCGCCTGGGTGGGGCCGCGCATGGGTTACGATTCAGTCGTGATTCTTCCGGAGCTCATGAGCGAGGAGCGCTTCCAGAAGATCGAGAGTTACGGCGCCAGGTACATCAAGACCACGGGCTGCGAATCCAGCGTCAAGGAAATATACGATAAGTGCTGGGAGCTAAAGCGTCAGCCCCAGATACGGGTGCTCAACCAGTTCGAAGTGATGGGCAACTACAGGTTCCATTACTACGTAACAGGGAACACCGTTGTAGAGCTGGTTTCCGATCTGGCCAAGCAGGGAATAGGCAACGGCAGGTGCGCGGCGTTTGTGTCGGCCATGGGTTCGGGAGGAACCATAGCCGCCGGCGACAGGCTGAAGGAGGTCTACCCGGAACACCTGATCGTTGGGCTTGAGCCGATTCAGTGTCCAACCCTCTTCAACAACGGATACGGCGACCACGACATTCAGGGCATCGGCGACAAGCATGTTACGTGGATTCATAATGTTATGAACATGGATTGCCTCATGTGCATCGACGATATTGAGAGCAAGCTGGGACTGCAATTGCTTACGGACCCCGTAGGCATGGAGTATCTAGCGGGGAAGGCGGGAATCTCTGAGGAGACTGTGCGCGAAATGGCCACCGTGTTCGGCATTTCGGGCGTCTGCAACGTCCTGGGCGCGATCAAGACGGCCAAGTACTACAGGATGGGCAGCGGCGACAACATAGTCACTGTGCTCACCGACACAATAGATCGCTACCATTCGGTGATGAGCGCCTTGGACGACAGGTTCGGAAAGCTGGCCGCGGGCAAGGCGGAGGCCCGTCTGTCGGGGATTTTCCACGGCGCCAAGCTGGACTACATCCAGGAAGGAACCGTCCAGAGTCGCGACAGATGGTTCAACTTGAAGTACTATACCTGGGTTGAGCAGCAGGGCAAGACGGTTGCTGAGCTAAACGCTCAGAGAAGCCAGTCTTGGTGGGCTGAAGAACGGAGTCAGGTCTTGGATATCAACGATCGCCTCAGCAAAGCACGAGAGAGGAGTGGTCACAATTAGTTTCCCTTTTGAGAAAGCATTGGCCCAAGCGCAAGGATATCGAAAAGAGATGTCCGGATTCCTGAGGGACATGATTGCGATTCCCGGGGAGAGCTCTCAGGAAAAGGCGATTGTCCAGAGGATCGGCGAGGAAATGGCGGCAGTGGGCTTCGACAAGATCGAGGTAGACCCGATGGGCAACATTCTCGGGCGAATCGGCAGCGGCAAGACCCTGATCGCTATGGACGGCCACGTCGATACCGTAGGCATTGGAGACCGCCGTCTTTGGGAGGTAGATCCCTACAAGGGATACGAAGACGAAGAAATCATCATGGGCAGAGGCGCCAGCGACCAGAGGGGCGGCATAGCCGCAATGGTGTATGCCGGTAGGATAATCCGCGACTTGGATCTTCTGGGCGACTACACTCTCCTGATGACCGGCACGGTTCAGGAGGAGGACTGTGACGGCCTGTGCTGGCAGTACATAATCAACGAGAGCGGAATCCGTCCTGAGTTCGTGGTGCTTACCGAGCCCACGTCCACGAGGATCTATCGCGGGCACCGCGGCCGCATGGAGATCCGAGTGTCTACTCGCGGCGTCAGCTGCCACGGCTCCGCGCCCGAGCGCGGCGACAACGCCATCTACAAGATAGCGCCTATCCTGCAGGAACTGCGGGCGCTCAACGAGAACCTGCATGCGGACCCGTTTCTGGGCAAGGGCACAGTCACCGTGTCCGAGGTGTTCTTCACATCTCCCTCCAGGTGCGCTGTGGCCGACAGCTGCTGGATCTCGGTTGACCGCCGGCTCACCTACGGCGAGACCTGGGAGATGGCCCTCGAGCAGATCAGGAATCTCCCCGCGGTCAAGGCCGGACAGGCCGAGGTGTCGATGTACGAGTACAAGACGCCTGCATATACGGGACTGGTATATCCCACCCAGTGCTTCTTCCCGACCTGGGTCGTTCCTGAGGACCATCCAACGTGCGAAACGCTTGCCCATACCTACCGCGGACTGTTCAAGGAGGATCCGTTGGTAGACAAGTGGACCTTCTCCACGAACGGAGTGTCCATCATGGGGCGATACGGCATACCTTGCATAGGCTTCGGCCCGGGGCATGAGGACCAGGCCCATGCTCCGAATGAGAGGACCTGGAAAGATGAACTGGTTAAGGCGGCGGCCATGTACTCTTTGATTCCCTCGGTCTATGTCGCCAAGTACGCTTGATTATACGGGCGCAAGAAGAGTGCACGGAGGAGTTTGATCTATGAAGACGATTTTCAGGGGGAAACACTTCATCACCCTAGAAGACTGGTCGCTTGAGGAGATCGATACGCTTCTGGACGCGTCTAGACAGCTGAAACTGGATTTCGCGCTAGACAGGCCCACTGATTACCTGCCTCGCAAGACCGTATTCCTCATGTTCTTCGAGCAGTCCACGCGCACGCGGAACTCGATGGAGGCCGGCATAACGCAGCTGGGCGGGCATGCCCACTTCCTCGACACCAGCAACATGCAGATCGCTCACGGCGAAGTCGCCAAGGATACGGCTGTCATCCTCTCGAGGATGGGACACGCGATAGCTTGCAGAAACTGCTTTTGGAAGCAGGGGAATACCTACCTTCGCGACATGGCCGCGGCGGCCACAGTGCCCATCATCAGCATGCAGGACGATATCTATCACCCGCTTCAGGCTATCGCAGACCTGATGACGATACAGGAAAAGAGGGGCAGAAATACAAGGAATCTGAAGGTCTCTGTGATATGGGCATATGCCACGACTCACAAGAAGCCGATCTCGGTGCCTCTGACTCAGGCTCTTCTCTTCCCCCGC
>CAYYHF010000146.1:0-7012 GCA_964471415.1 uncultured Clostridia bacterium
TTCAGCCCGGATCCGCATACCTTGTTTATTGTGGCGCAAGGCGTCTCGACCGGCAGACCCGCCCGCAGCGCGGCCTGGCGCGCAGGGTTCTGGCCCTGGCCGGCCTGGAGAATACACCCCATCAGGACCTCGTCGACAGCGCTGGGTTCCGCTTTCGCCCGCTCCAGCGCTGCCCGGACGACTACAGCGCCAAGCTCGGACGCGGACGTGTTTGCGAGAGTGCCGCCGAACGTGCCGATAGCGGTTCTCGCAGCAGAGACGATGACGACTTCCTTCATGCTTCTCTACCTCCGTGATGTAGATCTCAATGTGCTTTCCTCTACCACTATGCCTGCATCACAGACATATCATCGGGTATGATGAGCGCTGCTTCAGTTGCAGCGACTACATCGTCCACCGTCACTCCCGGAGCCACTTCGCGCAAGACAAGCCCGTCCGGCGTGAACTCAATGACGCCCATGTCCGTAACGAGCAGGTCTACCTCCTTGGCTGCCGTCAGAGGCAGTGTGCATTTCCTGAGAATCTTCGACTTGCCGTCTTTGGTTCTGTGTTCCATTGCTACTATAACTCGCTTGGCGCCGACCACAAGGTCCATTGCGCCTCCCATGCCGAACACCTTGCCGGGTGTGGCCCAGTTGGCCAGGTTTCCTTCCTCGTCGACTTGCAGACCGCCCAAGACGGTAGCGTCCACGTGCCCGCCGCGGATGATGGCGAACGACATGGCAGAGTCGAAGAACGCGCCGCCAGGGCTGATGGACACGAACTGCCCGCCTGCGTTCACAATGTCCGGGTCTTCCTCTCCAGGCGTAGGCGAACCGCCTAGGCCCACAAACCCGTTTTCCGATTGCAGCACTATCCGCACATCTTGCGGAAGATGCTTTGCGACCTGAGTCGGAAGGCCGATACCCAAGTTGACTACGTGACCGTCCTTGAGTTCTCTGGCCACGCGCTTTACGATGAGCTCACGCGAATCTACGGCCGACACCTTAGCTCACCTCCACTACTGCATCGACTACAACGCCTGGCGTCATAACATGATCCGGATCGATTTCACCGATCGGATGGACTCGCGAGGCCTGGGCCACAACGTAGTCCGCCGCCATGGCCATGAGCGGGTTGAAGTTCCGGGCTGATTTGCGGTAAACCAGGTTGCCGGTGTGGTCGGCAAGGCTGGCGTTGATCAGGGCTACATCGGCTCTCAGAGGGAGTTCTATGAGATAGGTACGTCCGCCGATCTCAATCTTCTTCTTTCCCTCTTCAACAATGGTTCCAACGCCCGTAGGGGTGAGTATGCCGCCAAGCCCGGAACCGCCTGCCCGAATCCGCTCTGCGAGAGTGCCCTGTGGCACTAGTTCGACATCTATGGCTCCTTCTAGCTTTTGGGTAATGGCGGCTGGATTCAGACCCATGTAGGAGCAGATGAGCCTCTTGATTTGCCCGGTCGGGAAGAGCCTCCCGTATCCACGATCCGGCATCGCGGTATCGTTCGCAATCAGCGTAATATTGCGAATCCCGCGATGGAGGATCTCGTCGATGAGCGCCTCCGGGCATCCAGTTGCGAGAAAACCGCCGACCATGATGGTCATCCCATCGGTCAGCCCTGCCAGTGCCTCAGTGAGCGTTCTGAGTTTTGTCACGTTAAGCCGTCACCTCCGCAGTATTGTGAGTTCGAAAACGGGATCAAGCCATCACCAGCGCCACTATGCTCAGAACGATTCCGCTCCAGATGAGGACGAGTGTGGTGTACCCCATGATGTCGCGGGCCTATCATCTGAGACGCCTGAACGGTGATTGCGCCCTGAGCGGCCCACTGTCCGCCTCCAGACGGGATGAACAAGTTGATCAGGCCCGCCGCCCAGAACTGGAGCATATAGAATGTTCGAGTGGTGGAGATGGCCACGAACCATCCAGCGATCACAGTCGCCAGCCCAGTGCCCATCATGAGGCCCTGAATGCCCCCGTACAGCGGGAACTGCAGGGCGATGCCGCCGGCGCCCCTTATCGCCTTGTTCATCGCGCGGGCGTAGTTGATCGGCCGTTCGTGCAGGATGATCCCAAGGAACAGGAAGATGCCTATCACTAGGTTGAGGTCAAGGGCAAACCCCTTCTGGATGAAGTAGTTGACTAGATAGATCACGCCCATGGCTGCAAAGACGTAGTTTATGATGCGCGAGTTCTCGATGCGCTGAGCCCACGTGTCCAACTGTATGTTCTTGCGCTCGGCTTCCTCCTGCCTCTCCTCTTCTTCCAGGCGCCCAATGGCCTCCTTCGACAGCGGCCTGGCCCGGTCATGGGACGGCACGGCCATGGCCAATAGAGCCGCCACGCTTGCAATCAGGAACATGGCCGGCCAGACGTTCCAGGAGGCGAACATGGTTTGAGTCACCGGGATAACCTGCCCGGTCAGCTTCTCGATGTGATTAGCTGGGTTACCTGCGGTTGCGATGGTCAGAGGAGTGGAACCCGATATGCCCATGTGCCATGTGAGGAAACCAGCGTACGCTGCGGCGATGAGCAATGGATAGTCTACGTTCTCCACTCGCTTCGCGATTTCTACAGCTAGCAAGCCGCCGACAATGAGGCCGAACCCCCACTGCAGCCAGGAGCAGATCCCGGCGACGAGCGCGACTAAGAACACGGCTTTGGGCGGAGAATTGGCTACACGCGCAATACTTGCGAGCAACCTCTTTACCGGTGGGGCAAGGGCCAGGCTATGCCCTGTTACCAGGATCAGAGTCATCTGCATGGCGAACGCGAGTATGCCCCAGATGCCGCCCCACCAGGCATTGATCGTTCCCATGAAGCCTGCATCGGATCATGTGAACTCCCCCCGTCATTCTTGCTTCGTTCTATTCTCAAGGGGGATAGCAAGATACGTGCCATGGGCATTTATGGGGTGCGTCAGGCATTGGCTGGAGATGTGCAGGGGTGTGCGGTTGCCTGAATTGCAGCTCAATCGATGATGACTGCGGACTGGAGCGCAAAAGGCCAGGATCATCTTCGAGTCTTCGGCACGAGAGCGCGAAATGGATTACGCACTACTGCGTTAAGGTGTGAGATTCCATTCGCAGTCGGGGGTACGAGTTTGAGGGCGCGTGTTCATGAGATCAGGGTCAGGAATGGCGAGAACACACTACACAGATCTAGAGACCGTACCGCTTGATCTTCAGCTGCAACGAACGCCGGGAGATGCCGAGATATTCTGCGGCCCGAGTGCGGTTTCCATCGAAGATCCGGAGGGCTTCAAGTATTCGCGTTCGTTCCGTCTCGGCGAAAGCGCGATCCTTCGATTCTTTCAACGAGACCGGGGCATTGATTGGCAAGGCATCGCCGGCGGACTCTAGAGCCTCGGTCCCAACGATCCTCTCTGGAAAGATCCAGCTGGGCAGGTTGTGCGGAGCGACAACGTCACCATCGCAGAGCAGCGCGACATGCTGCATTGAATTCTTGAGTTCGCGCACGTTTCCCGGCCAGTTGTAGGCGAGGAGCGCGTGAGTTGTGGCCTCGCCCAACGTTGGAGTGGGTTTTCCTGCATCGGAGCAGAACTCGCGCAGGAAATGGCTGGCCAGCACCAGGATGTCATCCTTCCTCTCGCGAAGCGGAGGGATGGTCACCGTTATCACGGCCAAGCGAAAATACAGGTCCTGACGGAATCTACCTTCGCTGACTTCGCTTCGGAGGTCCCTGTTGCTGGCGGCCACTATCCGAACGTCTACCGGGATCCTGCTGGTGCCGCCCAACCGTTCGATGACCTTCTCTTCAGATACTCTGAGAATCTTGGGCTGCATGTTCAGAGGAAGGTCGCCCACTTCGTCCAGAAAGAGCGTACCTCCGTGCGCCAGCTCGAACCTGCCGGGTTTGCGCCTTCGAGCGCCCGAGAACGCTCCTTCTTCATACCCGAACAGCTCGCTTTCGAGGAGGTTCTCAGGCAGAGCGGCGCAGTTAACCGGCACAAAGGGCTCATCGTTGCGCGATGACCCGTAGTGTATGGCGCGCGCGACGAGCTCCTTGCCGGTGCCGCTTTCCCCCTGTATCAGGACGGACACATCGCTTTCGGACAGCCTCTCGGCTATGGCGAATACCCTGAGCATCCCGGGAGACACGGTGATCATGTCGCACAGGCGGAACGTGCCTTCAAGATCCGCGCTGAGCTGCCGCGCTTCCTTCAGTAACTTGGAGGATCGGAGGGCGGACTGAATGGTCAGCCTGAGATCGTTCATGTCGAACGGCTTGGTGATGTAGTCGTGGGCGCCAAGCTTCATGGCCTCCACTGCTGTCTTGATCTCGCCGTATGCCGTCATGACGATGACGGGTCCGCCGAAACCGTGGTTTCGGGCCGCCTGAAGCGTGGCGATTCCGTCTGCGCCGGGCAGGCGCAGGTCCAGCATGATGAGGTCCACGTCCGCGCTGCGCAGTATTTCCAGAGCCCGCTCTCCAGAGGAGGCTGCGATGATCTGGTAGTCTGCAGAGAACGCATGGCGGAACAGCCATGCCATGTTGGGCTCATCGTCTACTATCAATATTCTGTCGAGGCTCAGCGCCGTTCACCTCGGCTTTCGGCGACGATTGGAAGCTTGACAATGAACGTGGTACCTTTTCCGGTTTCGGATTCGAACTCCACGAACCCCTGGTGGTTGTAGATAATGCGCTGGACCAGAGGCAGCCCAAGGCCGGTTCCGCTCTCTTTTGTAGTAAAGAACATGTCGAATACATGGTCGCGCAGGTCTGGCGGGATCCCTGCGCCGGTGTCGGCAACTGCGATCTGGACATAGCTGGTCCCGGGCCTGGCCCCGGGCTTCCACGTCACTTCTACGCGCAGCACGCCCCCTGCCGCCATAGCCTGAACTCCATTGAGAAGCAGGTTGAGCAGAGCCTGAGTGAGATGGTCGCCATCGCAGCAGAGCGGGGGTATATCCTCCGGGCAGTTGAACTCGATGTCTACGCCCATCTCGCGACCGTATTCGGAGATGAGGTTGCATGCTCTCTCGACTATCTGCCGGATGTCTGTGGCGACCATGTGCGGTTGCGAATAACGCGAGAACCTCAGAAGCGATTCGACAGTGCCGTTGATCCTGTCCATCTCGGCGGCGGCTACCTCAGAAAACTGCGCCAAGAACTCCCGGTCGTCCAGCCTTGTAGGGACCAAGCTCACAGCGCCTTTCAGCACAGCCAGCGGGTTCCTAATCTCATGCGCCACAGCCGCGGCCAGTTCTCCCACAGCTGCAAGGCGCTCGGCCCGCTCTATCCTTTCTTCATTGGCGTGAGCCTCCTTGAGGTCTTCCAGTATGATGATGTGACCGCTGGGCGGCGCGAGGTCGGGCCAATCGGCTCGCGTGGATACCATGGTGATACTTCGGTCGCCCTCGGGCGTCTTGATTGTGACATTCACGAATCGATTGAGGGATCCATCATGGAACTCGTCCAGCACTGCCCTGGGGTCTATGCCCATGCCTTGCAGGACGCTGCGGATGTTGCGCGAGACAAGAGACGCAGGCGTCAGTCCCAGAATATCCTGTATTTCCCTTGAAACGAAGGTGATTCGGTTCTCGGCATCGGAAAGCACGACTGCGAGACTGAGGGTGTTGAGAAACAGTTCGAGGTAACACTTGAGCTGCGCTACCTTGCGCACAATTGGAGAGTCTGCCGATTGCGCATCGGACCGCGCTTCGCTCAGCAGGAGCACTTTGGACGCGAAGAGCAGTATCCCGGTGAGGCCCAACAAAGGCTCGATTTCCGTAGAGAAGAACAGCTTACCCGCGCCCAGCTGGATCTGGGCGTATATGTCTTCCAGCGCCTCGTTGGCCCACACGAAGCCTATGGCCTTCCCATTCCTGATCAGCGGGCGCATGCAGTTCATAATCTCGCCTCGGACCATCGAGCCCACGGCGACAGTCTCTTTACTCGTCTCCATCGCTTGCCAGCCCAAGTGATCGGTATCCAGGTCAGAGCCGACTTTGGAGTCGAAGTCGGAACTGGGGCCGTAGGTGAGAATGGCCCGAAGGTCGCGCGAGTAATATCCTACTCCAACCCCTGGGAAGGCGGCGGCGATCTGGTCGGTGAACGGCGCCAGATACTCGTTGAGGATACGGATCCTGTCATGCCTGGGAGCAATGACGGTAAACCGCCCCGCCGCCGATAGCAGCGCATCGTCGAAGTCGCCTTGCAGGTGCAGGTCAAGCAGGCGGGTGATTCCGAACAGCTTGGCGCTTTTCTCCTCGATCAGCGCAGCTTCGGCTTTCTGGAAGAGTAGGTATCGAGACTTCATAGGCATTTCCCCCAAGACGCAAGTGAATGCCGGCGCGCGACCGGCTATGACGCGCAGCAATCTTCTACAGAGCGGCGCAGAGTCCTTCCACGGGGACCTGAGGGTGTCAGCGAAGATGGCAGTCCTTGGCTCTGTGCGATATACTCGAACCGAGCGAAGGCTGCAATGGAAGGAGCGATACACTGTGGCGGCAATCGATGCGGATCCGGAGGCTGCAATGACCAATGAGTTCCGAGGTCTATGGGTTGTGCGTTACAGCATGGGGTCTCGGCAATCAATCGAGCGAGTCATAGAAAGGGCCCGGGAGGGCAATCTCAACGCTCTGTTGGTGCAGGTCAACGGGCGTGGAGAGGCCTATTACGAAAGTCGCCTGGCCCCGAGGGCGCCGGGCGTGCAATCGGGATTCGACCCACTGGCGTTCTGTGTCCAGCGGGCCCATGCGGCCGGGCTTCAGGTTCACGCGTGGATCAATGCATTCACCGTAGGCGAGCTGGGGCGAAGCCAGTATCAAGAAGAACACGTGCTAACTTGCCATCCGGAGTGGTCGCTAGTGGACCAACACGAGGTGTCGACTCTTGATTACTCCTCGGAGATGGGTAGAGACGAACTGGTGTCGGTGATGTTGGACCCGGCGGTCGAAGGCGTGAAGCAGTATGTCCGCAAGGTCTTTATGGAGGTAGTCGCCGACTATGGTGTAGACGGAGTCCATTTCGACTACATCAGGTATCCGGGCAGGAACTACGGTTA
>CAYYHF010000147.1:0-6974 GCA_964471415.1 uncultured Clostridia bacterium
ATGCGTAGCCAGAACCAGCGCGACTCTGAGGGGGTCCTGTAGGGGCGCGAGGCCGTGGTGGCTTGGGGGGCGATTGACATAGCCGGCCCCGCTGGATACAATCGTGTTATACTGACCGGTCAGTCTAGGTGCGACCGGAAGCGGGGTGGCAGGATGGGTTCGATTCCACACCTCATAGTCAAGCATCGGGTGGCGGTTCTGGCCGTGGCGGCTGTACTGCTTGTGCCGGCTGTGTATGGGGCGCTTCATGTCAAGATCGAATATGACCTCCTGAAGTACCTGCCGCAAGACCTTGCGTCTGTTCGCGGGTATGAGGTGTTGGATCGGGAATTCGGCTACGCGGAGCGCGCGGTTGTCGTGGTGAAAGGCCAGCCGGACTGGGTCGTCCTTGATCTGAAAGAGAGAATCGCGGGAATAGACGGGGTTTCGTCGGTGTTTTGGCTGTCGGACATTGCCGATCCAACGATCCCCCACGACTACCTCGGGGACGAGCTGGTGTCGCAGTTCTACAGGGGAGACGCGGGCGATATCACTTTCCTTGTTATCAACTTGATCGAGGACAGCACCTCGCCTCGGACCTCCCGGGCCATAGGCGACATACGGGGTGAGCTTGGCGAGGGCCAGTATCTGGTGGGTGAGGCTGTCAGCGCCATCGAGATGACGGAACTCGGCATGAGCCAGACGCCCAGGATGATAAGGGCGGCTGTTGTCCTGATCTTCCTCGTGCTAATGGTCACTCTGCCTTCGGCGGCCATGCCTTTCGTGTTCATGGTCACCATAGGCGCTGCCTACACCTACAACATGTCCATTTCCTATGCGTTGGGTCAAAAGGTATCGTATCTCACCAACTCAGTCGCCGCCGCTATGCAGTTGGGAGTGACCATGGACTACTGCATCTTCCTCATGCACAGTTTCCATGCCGAGCGTAGCGCGCTCGGACCGGGCGGGCCCGCATCCGGGTCCGGGTCTGCATCCGGGTTTAGCTCCGCGGAGGCCGCGATGGAGCGGGCCATTGCCAACACTGCGAATGCTGTGATGTCCAGCGCGCTGACTACGGCGGCCGGCTTTGCGGCGCTGGCGCTGATGCGCGTGCGTCTGGGGGCCGACATGGGCTTGCTCATGGCAAGAGGGGTGCTGATGTCGGTCGTATGTACGCTGACTCTGCTGCCCAGTTTGGTGCTGGTCTTTCAGAAAATCATCGACAGGCTGGCCCACCCGGGGCTGCTGCCGAGTTTCGACAAGTTGGCATCGGCGCTGGTGCGCCGGCGGAGGCTGGTTTTCGCAGTCGCTCTTTTGGCGATGCTCGTGGGGTATGTGGGCTATTCCCGTGTCACCTTGAGCTACGACATTGAAAGCACGTTTCCCCGGGATATGCCATCGGTTGCGGCCATGGACGAGTTCGGCGATGTCCTGGGCGGCCTTCGGGAGATGTATGTGGTTGCGCGCGGTGTGCCCAGATGGCGGATGCAGCGTATGACGGAGGCGCTTCGCGGCATGGACGGGATCGCCGATGCCGGCTGCTTGGCCGATGTTGTCGACCCCGGCATCCCCATGGACTTCGTTCCTGCGGCTGTGGCGGAGCGATATGCGGCCGGAGACTACAGCGCCGCCGTGATGAACATCGACAAGGACGCAACGGATGAAGCTGTGGAGGACTTGATCGCGCGGATTCGGGCGATCCTGCCCGAGTTGGGGCCTGAGGCCTGCCTGACCGGCGGACCGGTCATCTCCGGCGATCTGCTGCGGCTCACCAAACGCGACATATCCATCGTGAACGTAGTGTCTATGGCCGCCATTTTCCTCATAGTGGCCATAGCGTTCCGCTCTGTCACCGTTCCGATCGTGCTCGTGGCGACTATCCAGTGCGCCATCTGGCTCAATCAGTCTATATCGTATTTCACGCGCACTCCGCTCTTCTTCTTCTCGGGACTCGCCATAAGCGCCATCCAGCTGGGTGCGACTGTGGACTATGCGATCTTAACCGCCAGCACGTTCCGCGGCAAGTTGGGCGCGTTCGCCCCGGCCGAAGCCATGCGTCTGGCTGTCTGCGAATGCGCGCCTGCCATTGTCAGCAGCGGCGCCGCCATGTTCGCGGCCATCATGGGCGTCTACGTATCCACGAGCTTAAGAGCGGTAAAGGACCTGGCTGTGCTGCTTGCCAGGGGCGCTCTGGTGAGCACGGCAGTAGCTGTAGTGCTGTTACCCTCTGTGCTGCTGCTTATGAACAGGTTTCTTGCGAAGACATCTGTTGGCTGGCCCGCCGGGGCGAGCGAAGAGCGCTGAACCCGGATGGCCCCGAAGTGGACTGGAGGTGCAAGGTGTGAAGCAGACTTGTCAAAGGGCGTTTGACCTGCGCATGCTGGCTGTGCTGTGTGTGGCTATTGCGGTGGGAGCTCTGTCGATGGTGGGACCGGTATCGGGATCGGAGCCGGCATCGGCGCTTCCGACTGCAGATGCGCTCGCCGATGCGGCGTGGCGGGATCAGGCGCAGATGGTAGATTACGAGACGGTATACGCGGTGCTTGCCCCAGATGGGCAGGTTGTGTCCACTACAGTAGTGGACTGGATACGTTGCCCGGCGGGCGGACCGGCCCGCGTTTTCGATCCCGGGGATCTGACGGATGTTCAGAATGTGCGAGGACCCGAAGTGCCGGAGTTTGCCGAGAAGGGTCTTGTGTGGGCGGCCGACCCGGCGCGTGTGACCGATATCAACTACTCCGGCAAGACCGACAGGCCGCTGCCTGTGTCGGTTGCGATCACGTATTGTCTGGACGGAGAGGAGATCCGTCCGGAGGAGGTGCCCGGCTGTTCGGGGCGGCTTGAGATCCGCGTTGGAGTGCGAAACACCACCGGCTGTAGCCGGGTGCTGCCGGGCGGCGAGCCTTTGGATGTATGCGTCCCCATGATCGTGCAGATCAGCTCGGACGTGCCGCTTCCCTCGTACAGGCGCATCGATGCCCCCGAGGCCGCCGCCGTACTGGTGGGCAAGAGCCTCAAGGTGAACTGGATGCTGTTTCCGTCCCCCGATGCGTGCGCCGTCTTGGCTTTGGAGGGAGACGACATGCATCCCGCAGGGTTCGAGGTGTCGGTGATACCTTCGATGCCGCCTGTGCCTCAGATGGACGTGGTGGATCAGCTGCGGGAGTTGGCGTCCGCTCTGGCGGCGCTGGATTCGGCGATACACGAGGCGGAGCGGGGCGCGGCGCGCATGGCGGACGGGGGGCGCGAGGCGGGTGTGGGCGTTGCGGCGCTTGAGGAGGGGCTTCGGGATCTGGCGCGGCTTGCCGATGCGCACTACATGATCGCCAAGAGCATGGACGAGGGGCTTTCCGGGCCGGCTCTGGAGGCGCCGCTGCGCCTGGCTGAGCTGGCGGAGGCGGACATGATGATCCTGACGCAGATTGCAGAGGGTGTGAACTCCGCCGTTTCCATGCTGCCCATGGACTTGATCACAGGGTTCGGCGATGGCAAACCGGGCTTGGCTGCAGGATTCGTGCAAGGCGCCATATCCCAAGTTGCGGATGCGGACACAGCGGCTCAAGGTCTGTCTCGGGCGCTGGCGTCCCATGCACAGACGGCGGCATCGGCCAAGACGGCCGGCTCGGACGGGATAGGCGCTCTTGAAGCGCTGGCTCGGGAGTACCCGTCGATTGCCAAGTCATCTGAGTATGCCGCGCTGTCCGCTGCCTTGAAAAAGCAGGATAATGCTATAAACATGCTTAATACGGGGGGAAGGGTCGGGTTTTCGCAGGTGCCTGCGCTGTCGCAGATGGCTGAGACAGCGCGCGCTCTGGCATCGAACACGGCCAAGCTGAAAATCGGCGCCAATCTGGCCTCCGGGTATCTGTCGCAATCCGACGAGATAATCGCGCAGGCTATGCAGGCGGTGGCTGCGCTCAACGCCGTGGTATACGGCGGCGAGATCGAGGGCGCCGCGCTGCCTGGGATGGACGTGCTCTGCGATGGGCTCAGGCAGATAGGCGAGGGCATGACGGAGCTGAAGCAAGGGACTGGGCTGCTTGCATCGGGCGGCGATGTAGAGGGGCAGCAACTTCCGGGGACAGGAGGCGCTGCGGAGGCGCTCCGGGAGGCATCGAGCGGCGCAGGGGCTGTCCGCGATGGCAGCCAACAGCTCGCAGAGGGGCTCGCGCAGCTTGCGGACGGGCTTTCGCGTATGCGCCGCGAAGGCACGTTGCGGATAGTGGCTGAACTCGATCACGGCTTGCGTGAGGCTGAGCGAGGGCAGGCCATCTTGGCCGCCATGCAGGAGCGTCTGGACGGCTATGAGAGTTTCATCGGCAAGCCGGAGGGTGCAAGGGGCGAAACTCGGTTCCTGCTGAAGATAAGGGCGCCGGAGCGAGGAGATGCAGCTGCAAATGGAGGAAATTAGCACGAAAAGCGCCATATGCCGCGATGCGGTCAGGGCGTTTGCCGAGAAGGGCTACGAATCGACCTCCATGGATGAGGTGGCCGCGCATCTGGGCGTGGCAAAGGGGACTATATACTACCATTTCAAGGGTAAGCGACAGCTGTTCGCGGCGATGCTATCAGACGGGCTGGACCGGCTGTTGGGCGAGATGGAGCGGGCTGTCGCATGCGTGACCGATCCTCTGGAGCAGCTGAGCCGGGTGATCGATGTCCTGTTCGAGTTTCAGAGGAAGCACGCCGATTTCGTGAGGCTGCTTGTCAGAGAAGCGCTTACCGGAGGCTCCAAGCGGCCCGCCGAGGCGGCTGAGCGCTGGCGCCCGTTCACTGAACTGATAGAGTCCATCGTGGCCGATGGGAAGGCCGCAGGGCGTATTCGCGACATAGAAACCGTTGCTGTGACCCGATATATCCTGGGCACACTGGCCACGATCACGTTTGACTGGCCTCGCGATGAGACGTCCGCCGGGATCCTGCGTGGGATCAAGGGTATGATGCTCAGCGGGATCGCATGCAATGGGGGGACTGCCGATGTTTGTGACTGTAGGTGACTTGCTGCGCGCCATTGGCGGATCTGCGCAGGTGCTGGCAGGCGCGGAGGGGCTCGATAGGTGCGTGCGCTCGGCCGCACTGTGGCAGGGGGCCGAGGCGCCGGGGCAAGCATTGCTGGATGATCTGGCTGTTGTCAGGGCGGAGCAGGCTACAGCGGAAGTCGTACGCGAAGCCTGCCGTCTTGGGGCGGCGGCATTGGCAGTGATTGAATCGGCGGGCAGAGAAGGCCGGGAGGGCCAGTTGGGTCGGGAGCGTAAGGAAATCGTGAGTCGGGAGGCTCTGCGAGAGGCCGATACGCTCTCGATGCCGATTATCGCGTTGCCTGCGGGTTTTGGCGAGCATCGCCTTGCGGTGTTGTCGCTGTCGGAGAACTTGCGCCGACATGAGGCGCTTGTGCAGAGTGTGATGCAGCTTCACAAGGTGTTCATGCGCAGTTTCGACGACTTGGACTTTGATGCAGTAGCCCAGCTGTTGTCGGAGCGGTTGAATCGGTCGGTGGCTCTGGTGAACAGGGGAGACGAGATACTGGGACGCGCGGCCTGTTCGGAGGAGGATGCAGACCAATTCGAACAGGTGCTAGAGTCGCTGCCTATGGCAACGCATGTTCGGAGCGAATCGATGCTTGCCAGGTTCGGTTGCGGAGCATCGGAGCGGCTCGACACGATAATCAGGCGCGTCTCGGTTTCCGGCGAACGGAACCTGGTGAGGTACATTCCCATCGCGGCGCACGGCCATACAGCCGGCGCCATGGTTATCTGGCCGGGAGATCCCCAGCTTTCCTCGGCGGAAGCGGTGGGATTGTCGATAGCGGCTACAGTGGGTTCGCTGGAGATACTCAAGGACAAAGCGGCGCGGGAGATCGAAAGGCACACAGCCTACCAGCTGGTGGAGGACCTGCTCGCGGGCGCCGTCGATACCAGGGCGTCCCTCATGCGCAGGGCGGACGCGCTGGGATGGAGCCTAGAGGGAGCTTTTTCGGTGCTTGTTCTGGAGGCGGATTGCGAGCCCGCGGTGGTGAGCGCGTTGGATGTGCAGGAAAGGTTGGCCGAGGAGCTAGACCGGACGGTTACTACTGCCAAGAGGCTTGCTCGAGACAGCGGCCTTTACGCAATAGTGGTACCCAGGGGCAAGGAAGTAGTGGTGCTGCTGAGGCAGGCAACGGGCGGCAGCGCGCGGGCTGTGAGGGACATGAGTCTCAAGTTTGGAAAGGCGGTCACCGCGGCGCTCAACTCGAGGCAGTCCGGTATACGCATGTGCGTTGGGATAGGGCAGTTCAGGGCGGACTTGTCTAAGCTTTCAATCAGCTACCAAGAGGCCAAGAAGGCTTTGTCGATCGGGCGCGCGATAGGCGCGCGCACTTCAGTCATTCACTTCGACGATCTGGGAGTCTATCGCGTGATAGCCAAGTGCTCCGACAGGTCGGAGCTAGAGGCGTTTGTGCGCGACAAGCTAGGTCCGCTGATAGACTACGACATGAGGCGCGGGACCTGCCTTGTGGAGACTCTCAGGGTCTACTTCGATAGTGCATCGTCGCCGGCGAGCGCGGCCAAGACGCTATTTGTGCACGTCAATACGGTCAAGCAGCGCCTGGCCCGGATATCTCAGATCGCCGGGCTCGATTTTTCTTCCACTGATGATCAGTTTCTGGCCTACATGGCGCTGAAGATACTCGATTTCCTGCGGGCGTAGGCGCCCACGTAGATCTGTCTCAGAGACCCGTTCCGGGGTTGGCTTGAGACGGGCAGTGGGCACAGACGCGGAGGGGAAGAAACATGGGCAAGTGCGATGGCTCGTCTGCGTTGACTTCGTCCGGGACTGCCGACAACGAATGTATACCGCTGTAAGCTGGCAAGTTGCTGCGAAACCCAGGTTTAGCTGGCCTTTAGGATTCGTCGGTTTTCGCGGTGCTTTTTTCTCTATGTGTCCCGAATCGCGGCAATGGTTGATGCATAATCGGGCGTATAGCCGCATAAACCCGGACGGCCGGAGAATCGAAG
>CAYYHF010000148.1:0-6812 GCA_964471415.1 uncultured Clostridia bacterium
TATGTTTCCGAGAACGGACGTACTCAAATGACATTCATTCTGTCCTCTCCAGCCATGTTGAGTGCGTAGCCTTGCTGTCAAGGGTGGACAAATAGAAGGTTACAGAGACCGCCCGGGGGTGACACAGAGCCATGCGAAAGACTGTTCTGGTTACCGGAGCATCGCGGGGGATCGGCTACGCCGCTGCGCAGCTGTTCGCGGCCAACGGGTACACGGTATACGCGAACTATCGCAGCGATTCCCGATCCCTGAAGCTTCTTTCAGAGGAACTCTCCAGATGCGGGTATACCCTCATCCCTGTGCATGCCGATGTCACGAGTAGAAGCGATGTGGAGCATATGATCTCCCAGACGAACGGCGTTGACATCCTCATCAACAATGCAGGGATATCGCAATTTAGGCAATTCATCGACATGTCTGAGGCCGATTGGGACAACATGATGACTGTGAACCTAAAGTCCGTCTACCTGTGCACTCACTGTGTCATAGGTCATATGATCCGCCGCAAGCACGGGGTCGTTATCAACGTCTCTTCAGTGTGGGGTGTCACCGGCGGCTCCTGCGAGGTACACTATTCCGCGGCAAAAGCCGGAGTGATCGGCTTCACCAAGGCCTTGGCCAAGGAGATGGCTCCATCTGGGATACGTGTGAACTGCATCGCTCCAGGAGTGATAGACACGGACATGAACAGGGATCTGTCAGGCTCGGACCGGCAGCTGATAATCGAGCAGACGCCGCTTGGCATGATCGGCCTTCCTGATCATATTGCACGGGCGGCTCTATTCCTTGCAGAGAACGAGTTCATCACCGGAGAAGTGCTCAATGTTAACGGCGGTTTCCACGTTTGATATTCGGCATTCTGAGTCGAGCAGGGGTGTTCTCTTTTGAATGCGGACGATACAGCAGACTCCGTAGTCAAGCGCCGCCACAAGCTCATGTAGATCAGCAGACAGAGCGGAAAGAACAAAGCGATGCTCGGATAGAGGAATTCGCGAGCATCGATGGCGAATATACGAGAGTGTATATCCCATTCCAGACTAATTAGGGAGGAATGACAGGCCATGGCCAAGTATCTGCCCGAGCCGTACAAGATCAAGATGGTCGAACCCATCACGCTTCTTCCAGAGGAGGAACGCGCCGAGAGGATCCGGGAGGCTGGCTACAACACTTTCCTGCTCAAGTCGAGAGACGTCTACATTGACCTTTTGACTGACAGCGGCACAAATGCCATGAGCGACAAGCAGTGGGCCGGTTTGATGATGGGAGACGAGGCTTACGCGGGGAGCGAGAACTGGCTGCACCTTGAGGAGACTGTACGCGAGCTATTTGGGTACAAGTACGTCTGCCCCACCCATCAGGGAAGGGGAGCCGAGAACCTCATCTCGCAGATTCTCGTGAGGCCTGGAACATACGTGCCGGGCAACATGTATTTCACCACCACCCGGGCCCACCAGGAGATGAGCGGCGGCGCGTTTGTCGACGTCATCATCGATGAGGCCCATGATCCGCATCTGGAGGGAGTGCCGTTTAAGGGCAACGTCGACCTCGGCAAGTACGAAGCTCTGATCAAGAAGGTCGGCGCGGACAAGATCCCCTATATCTCCGTTGCGGTCACCGTGAACATGGCCGGAGGCCAGCCTGTGAGCATGGCCAACCTTAAAGCGGTCTATGAAATGTCGAAGAAATACGGGATCAGGGTGATATTCGACGCCACTCGCTGCGTGGAGAATGCCTACTTCATCAAGAAGCGCGAACCGGGATACGAGAACCGCACCATCGCCTCGATAGTGCACGAGATGTTCTCTTATTCAGACGGTTGCACCATGAGCGGCAAAAAAGACGGAATCGTCAACATGGGCGGCTTCCTAGCTACCAATGAGGAAGAGGTCTACCGAAAGGCTACTTCTCTTGTGGTAGTGTACGAGGGGATGCCCAGCTACGGTGGGATGACCGGTCGCGACATGGAGGCTTTCGCCCGTGGCCTGCGCGAAGCCATGGACTATGCCTACATCGAGCACCGCGTGGAGCAGGTGGGCTACCTCGGCGCCAAGCTAGTCGAGGCCGGTGTACCCATCGTGCGGCCAGTGGGAGGACATGCGGTTTTTCTCGACGCCAGAGCCTTCTTGCCGCATATTCCCCAACCCAAGTTTCCGGCGCAGGCGTTGGCGGCCGCTATCTATGAGCAGTCCGGAGTGCGCTCTATGGAGAGAGGAATCATCTCTGCAGGACGCGACAAGGAAGGCAAGGATTATACGCCCAAGCTCGAACTGGTGCGACTGACCATACCCCGCCGAGTGTACACCAACGCCCATTTCGACTATGTGGCTGATTCGATTGCTGAGGTCTATGCCCGCCGCGATCAGGTTCGCGGGCTCAAGTGGGTGTACGAACCTCCGGTGTTGCGGTTCTTCACCGGCAGGTTTGAGCAGGTGTAGCCATAGCCATAGGCATCGGCGAGGCGCACAGCCCAATCTGCCGGCTGTGAGGTGGTGGGATGTCTGACAGCGATGCCAGAGCTGTGCGCGTATTCACGTGTGCGGCCAGGCTAGATCGCGACCTGACCTGCGTTGACTTTGACGATGGCTGGGCCAGGATCATATCTCGAGTCATGAAGACGCCTGTTGAACGCATAGTTCGGGGAGCCGGCCTGCCGCAGCTTGCCGCAGACCAGGGCGGCGAATGGGTGGAGCGCTATCGGGCCGCGCTGGCAGGCGAGTCTAGCTACTCCCGAATCGTTCTTCGGGGCGAGGCGGGCGGCGGGCCAGCCGGTGCAACCGCTACGAGCTGGGATCTGTACGCTTTCCCGCTTCTTTTGGGCGAACAGACGGCGGGCGTGGTTGAGCTGGCGGTGCGCGCTGACCGCACGGTGGAGGCGGCGGTTCTGGCATCCCTGCCCGACATGTGCTTTGTGCTCGATGCCGATGGCATTGTAGCCGGATGCTACGGGGCCGGCTTGCTCGATGTATTCGGCGATCCCAATGGGCTTATCGGAAGGCCTTTCGCCGACATTGCGCCGGAGGCGGAACACCGCAGAATCCAGGCTGCGCTGGACGAGGTAGCCTGCAGCGTTCGGACGGGCGAAGATGCAGGGCAAGCCGGCGTGGAAGGCACGAGTGTCGAAACCGCTGCCAGCATGGAATTCGTTGTGCAACGCGGGGCGGGCGCACAAGTCTTCGAAGCGCGGTTCGCCCCGTTTCCCACAGCCGGCACGATAGTAGTCGTTCGAGACGTTACCCAGGCCAAGCGGGCGCTGGCCATTCAGTCTGGGCAGAATAGGTTCCTCGAGCTTCTGGCGAAGGGCATCGCGTTCGAAGAGACGCTCGCGTCCCTCATCCGCATCCTTGAGGAGCAGTCTCCAGGGATGTCGGGACTCATACTTCTTCTGGATGCCGATGGACGCCGACTGCGCGTTGGGGCCAGCGCCACGCTGCCGCGGGAATACGTTGATTCCCTAGATGGACTGCTGATCGGGCCGGCAGCGGGTTCGTGCGGGACTGCGGCTTTCATGGGGGAGCGCGTTGTAGTCGGAGACATCATGCTGGATAAGCGTTGGGACGGTCTGAGGGATCTGGCGGCCAAGTACGGCCTGCGCGCGTGCTGGTCGCAGCCTGTTGTAGATGATAACGGATCTGTATTGGGAACGTTCGCTATGTACTATCGGACGCCCCGTGTCCCTTCGTCGGTGGAACTCAAGGCGATCGAGACGGCCGCCCGGCTGGTACGCGTGGCTATCGAGCAGAGACAGGCCAGAGAGGAAGTCGAAGCCGCCTATGAGCAGCTGGAGCGGCGTATCGAAGAACGAACGCGTGAAATCGAGCGGCGCCGGCGAGTGGCGGAGGGGCTCCGCGAAATGCTGGGATCTCTCAATTCCAGCCGGGCTCTGAAGACCATACTCGATCTCATACTGGAACAGGCCGAGGAGTTTTTGGGAGCCGAAGCCGGAGCGCTTTACCGACTCGGCCCGGACGGCCAAACGCTGGACGCCGCAGCGGCGCGCGGACTTGCCGAGGCGGGCTGCGGGTCAATCGCGGTAGGAGAAGGAGTCGTGGGCTGGGCTGTTATGGCCAGACGGCCAGTGGTGGTGTCGGGAGTCGGGAAGCCGGATGAGCGGGAGCGGCGCGCGGGTCGGTCGATGGTCGATCACCGCCGCCCGCCGGGGAATCGCCAATCGATGGGCCGAAGTCGAGGTCGGGGTTGGGGGCGCACCGAGCAGCCCGAAACGGCGCTGGACAGATCGCAATGGGATGAGCTGCCCGATTGGGCTGTGGGGAGATTCAGGAGTCTGATGGCTGTGCCGCTGGTGGGCAAGGACCAAGTGCATGGCGTGATCGCGCTGTGTTTTTCCGAGTCTCGCGGGTTCTCCCACGAAGAGCTGAAACTGGCTATGTCCTTTGGCGACCAGGCTGCTCTGGCCATAGAGAACGCCGCGCTAAGGGCGAAGGCTGAGGAGTCGGCGGCGGCCGCGGAGCGGAGCCGGCTTGCTCGGGATCTGCATGACGCGGTGACGCAGACGCTGTTCTCGGCCAGTCTCATCGCCGAGGTTCTGCCCAGGCTGTGGAGGCAAGATGAAAAGGAAGGCCTGAGGCGCCTGGATGAGCTGAGGCGGCTTACCCGGGGCGCTCTGGCTGAGATGAGATCGCTCCTTCTCGAACTGCGGCCGGCTACGCTCATGGAGGTCGGACTGGAGGACCTTCTGCGCCAACTGGCTGAGGCGATGACCGGCCGGACAGGCATACCGGTCCATGTGGAGCTGGGCGGAGCGGCCTGCGCAGGCACGTGTGTGCTTCCTCCTCAAGTGCGCGTGGGGATCTACAGAATCGCGCAGGAATCTTTGAGCAATGTAGCCAAGCACTCAGGCGCCGGCGAAGCCTGGGCGAGCTTGGCGTGTTCGGTGAAACGAACGGATGAAGTATGCGTCCGGCTGCGAGTACGCGACAACGGTCGAGGGTTTGACCAGGACATGGTCTCTCCTGAACATTTGGGACTCAGAATCATGCAGGAGCGGGCGGCAGCGATAGGGGCGCGTATCTCTGTTACCAGCGGCATCGGCCGGGGCACGGAGGTCGATCTGGCCTGGAATGGTCCGCGAGGGGAGGAAGACAGTTGAGCGAGACTGGCCGGATCCGTGTCGTGATTGTGGATGATCACGCGATGGTCAGAAGTGGACTCAGGGCGTTTCTGGACGCATATGAGGACTTGGAGTTTGCCGGCGAGGCGCGTGACGGCAGGGAAGCTGTGGAGACTTGCTCAAGCGTTGGACCGGATGTCGTGCTCATGGATCTCGTGATGCCCGACATGGATGGCGCGTCCGCTACCCGGGCGATACGGAAGGCCCGCCCCGATGTACAGGTCATCGCGCTCACAAGCTTCAAGGAACAGGACTTGGTGCAGGGGGCGCTCAGAGCCGGCGCGATCGGGTACTTGCTGAAGAACGTGTCCGCCGACGAGCTGGCCTCGGCGATTCGCGCTGCCCATGCGGGACGGCCAACGCTGGCGCCTGAAGCTACCGAGGCGCTTATCAGAGCTTCTCTGCAGTCGCCGCCAGAACCAGAAGTCGGCGGCGACTTGACTGAACGTGAACACGAGGTGCTGGCCGCGTTGGCGCGGGGCCTTACGAATCCGGAGATCGCAGACATGTTGTTCATCAGTCGGGCTACAGTCAAGTTTCACGTCAGCAGCATTCTCTCCAAGCTGGGGGTACAGACTAGAACCGAAGCGGTTGCGCTGGCGCTCCAGAAGAACCTGATCAGGTAAGGCGGCAGGCAGCACAGGCCAAGACGGATACGTACAGAGGCTAGTATGGCGTGTGTTGACTCAAGGCCGACAAGAGGCGCGCCAAGACATGAAAAGGGAGATGAATCCCCGGTCAAAACCGGCGATGGGGTCGGCGAGGCCGGGGATTCCGATTTGGCTTGGAGGGATTGTGTGACCTGCCGTCGAAACAGGCAACTCAACAGTGATGCCGGGCGATGGCGACAGGGGGCGACGAGAGTGTGGGAAAAAGCGATCAGGACGACTGACGGCGATGTATCGTTCGTGATCATAACCGGGCTTTCCGGGGCCGGCAAGACGCAGTCGATGAAGGCCCTTGAGGACCTGGGCTTTTTCTGCATAGACAACCTGCCGCCGGCTCTACTGCCTCAGCTGGTTGAGTTGCACGCCGGCACGACTGAGGACCGCAACTACGCGGTGGCCATGGATGTTCGAGGCAAGGAGTACTTCAGCCATCTGGTGGATGCGTTGAACTGGCTCGCTCGGAGCGAGTACCACTATACTGTGATCTTTCTCGAATGTCGGGATTCAGTGCTTGTACGCCGCTACAGCGAGGCCAGGCGCCAACACCCCCTATCGGGTACAGGAAGCATATACGACAGCATAGCTCTGGAACGCAAGGTGCTTGGGCCGATAAGGGAGCGATCGCACATGGTGATCGACACTTCCGACCTCAAGCCTGTGGAGTTGCAGGCCCACCTGCGTGCCGCAGTAGTGGGTACCCCTGCCCATGAGATGATGGTAGTTGACATTTTCTCATTCGGCTTCAAGTACGGAGCGCCCATCGATGCGGACATAGTCTTCGATGTGCGATTCCTGCCGAATCCTTTCTATATCCCGGAGCTGAAAACCTCCACTGGGCTCGACCCAGCCTGCGCTGCCTACATCCTGACATCGCCCATCGCCACCAGCTTCATGCACACTTTTTGCGATCTCATTTTGAGCCTTATTCCTCACTATGGCAAGGAAGGCAAGGGCCGTCTCACCATCGGGGTGGGATGCACAGGCGGGCAGCACCGCTCAGTGGCCATAGCCGAGGA
>CAYYHF010000149.1:0-6722 GCA_964471415.1 uncultured Clostridia bacterium
ACGGTGCAGCGGAACGGGGAGTTCGTGAGGTAGACCGGCGCCCCGGAGGCGGGTCTGGGCTCCGCGCCGGGGCGCTTAACCTGGGTGTCCGCTATCTTGCGCATCACATCCTCGGCTTCCGCCAAGTACGACCGGCTCAATGTATGCGATGCCGGCATGCGCGCCTATCCCCCTGCTACAGGCGTAAAGAGGATGATAGTCTCGCCATCGGCGAGAGGATGCGACTTGCTCGCAGGCCCATCGCCGGCCACCACCCGCATCACCAGCTCAGTCTGGATGCCCAGAGCGGCCAGCATGTCGGCGACAGTGTCGCCGGGCGCGAACTCGAAGTCGAATTCCTCCCTTGGATCGGGGAAGTATTCCCGCGCGTGTCCATGGACTATCACCCTGACCTTCAAGCTCTGCCCTCCAGATCCTTCACGCACTTATCCAGCCCCAGACTCAAGAGGGTTTGGCGGGTGGGCTTTCCCTGCGCGTCCCAGCCCCTCTGGGCGTAGTAGTCGTCCAGCATGAAATCGAGCTGCTCAAGGGTGAGCATCTTGCCTTCACCCGGGCCGGTGGGTATCGGTTCTTCGTAGAAACGAGCGGGCGGGTAATCGAACGCGCGTCCGAATCCCGGAATCTCCAGGAAGGCCCGGGTTCTGGTGAGGTTCCATACTCTGTCGGCGGCCCGGTAGAGCTCCTCCGCGGTCATCTTGCGCCCCGTCACGGCCTCGAACATGTCGGGGTAATGCTCGAACTCGAAGCCGATCTCCACCCACTGCAGGCGGCACGCGCCCAGAAGATCGAAGGACGGGCGTATCCGCTGTAGTTCGATGACCTTGGCGGCTTTGCCCTCGATCTCCTCGCGTCCCTTGGCCACATCGTATGTGATGGCCCATGCCCTGTTGTGGTGGGCGCCTATGTCGCACGTCATATAGGCGAGCATCATGGCGGGCGCCCAGCGCGCCTCGTATCCGCTCCATTCCAGCCCTTTGACGTGGATAGCGAATCTTTCGGATCCCTGCCCGAACTGGGCGGCGGCCGCGCGCACGCCATTGGCCAGTATGTCGCCGATCCCATCGCGCTTTGCGATGGCGGTTATGAGGTACTCAAAGGAGTCGATGTCGCCCCAATGAACGTCCCGTCCGATCTGCTCTTGGGTGATGATTCCCCGCTCGGCACACTCCAGGGCGAACGCCACTACGGCGCCGCCGGATATGGTGTCGAGGCCGAGTTCATCGCACAGGTAGTTGGCGTAGGCCACCTCTTCGATGGTCTTGAGCATGCAGTTGCCGCCGAGCAGAGCTACGGTTTCATACTCCGGGCCCTCCACGTAGGCGGCCTTCTTGCCCACCCTGGTGTGGGAATACTTCCCGCATGGCGTGGGGCAGCAGAAGCAGCCCTTGTCGGTGAGCCAAATCCGCTCCTTCAGCGCCTCCCCGCCGATCCCTTCGTGATCTTCGAAAAAGGTGGTCCAGAAGTTCTTAGTGGGGAAAGCGCCCACCTCATTCACCCACGGGGTTACGCCGGCGGTGCCCAGGGGAGTCCACTCCCGAAAGCCGGGTTTGGCAAAGCAGCCCTCGAACATCTTCCTGCCTTGCTCGTATACGCGGTCGGGGTCGGCCAGAGGAATGGATTTGCTGCCGCGAACCGCGATGGCCTTGAGTCGCTTCGAGCCCATCACGGCCCCTATTCCGGTGCGCCCCGCCTGCCGTCCGAAGTCATGCGAAACGCAGGCAATGTTGACCAAGTTCTCGCCTGCCGGGCCGATCAGGGCGATCTGGAACTCTTCGCCCAAATCGTCTTTGATCATCTTCTCGGCGGCGGCCGAACCTCTGCCCCAGTAGCGAGCGGCGTCTCGGATCTCGACCTTGTCATCGTCGATAACCACCATGCACGGGCGATCCGACATGCCCTCGATGATTATCGCGTCATACCCCGCGTACTTGATCTCCGCCGAAAAATGCCCGCCCATGTTGGCATCGCCCATGATGCCCGTGGCGGGAGATAACGCTCCGAACTGGATCTTGCCGCTGGCCGGCATGAACACTCCCGACAGAGGCCCAGGGGCCATGACGACTTTGTTGTCGGGACCCAGGGGATCCGCGCCCACCGGCACCTCATCGTAGAGAATCTTCTGAACGAACCCTCTACCGCCGATGTAGTCTCTCGCCATCTCAGGGTCTAGGGGTTCGGCCTTTGCCGATTTTCGCGTCAGGTTGACTCGAAGGATCTTGCCCATGTATCCGCCGTGTCTGCCGCAGTCGCAGTCCATCCTACCTACCCCCTTCCCCGGCATCGGCATCGTAGATCGCGCCGCGCGGACACATCTGGGTACACGCGCCGCATGACGTGCACTTAGAGGGGGTCTCCTCGCCCTTGGCCACGACCATGACGCCCTCTGGGCACGCTTCGACACAGGCCATGCATCCGATACAGGTCTCCTTGTCGATCACATACACGCCATCGATCAGACCGATGGCTTCTACAGGGCAGACCGCCGCGCACTCTCCGCACTGCGTGCAGTATCTGATCTCATAATTCCCCGGAACGGGGAAGCGCGGATCGATCTTGAGCAAGCCACGCTTGGGGTTGTTCTCTCGCAATACTGACAGAGAGCACGCCAGCTGGCATACTCTACACCCTGAGCACAGCTCATTTCTAGCAGCAAGCCTCATGGCAACGCCTCCTTTGTCCGCATCCTGTACTCTAATCTAATCTACGACATGCGCCGCTGAAAACCTTTCGGCGCTCTACACCAAGCCGACCTCGCGGGCAACGGACCGGAGAATCGAAGCGGACTTTTCCAGGCCCTGCCGCTCGCCCTCGGCTAACGGAATCCTGAGGACGCGGCTCACGCCGGATTGGTCTACTATGGCAGGCAGAGACAGGCATATGTCGTCCCGACTGTCTCCGCTGTCCATCAGGGTGGACACAGTCATGACGGCGTTCTCGTCTCTTAGCACGGCGCGGGTGACGGCTGTCATCGCTAGGGCAACAGCGTAGTAGGTGGCGCCTTTGCGCTCGATCACGGCATAGGCAGCATCGCGCACTTGATGGAAGATGCGCTCGCGCACCTCGCTGCCGCAGCCGCGACCGCACGCCGGGCAATACTCGTCGAGGCGCAGCCCGGCGATGTTGGCGGTGCTCCACACAGGCACCTCCGAATCCCCGTGCTCGCCTATTATGTAGGCATGTACGTTGGCCGGGGCCACGCGGCAGTGCCTGCTGAGCAGGTGGCGAAATCGGGCGCTGTCGAGGAGGGTGCCGGAACCGATCACCCTGCCGGGAGCGAAACCCGAAAAGCGGATGGCCGCGTATGTCATGATGTCCACGGGGTTGGTGACGATGAGTAAGACAGCGCCCGGGCTGGCCTGGGCGATCCGCGGGATGATGTCGCAAAAAACATCGGTGTTTCGGCGGACCAGCTCAAGACGGGTCTCTCCCGGCTGCTGGGCGGCGCCGGCGGAGATGACGACCAGGGCCGAGCCGGCGGTGGCCTCAATGCCGCCGCTTTTGATCCGCACCGGCGGGACGAACGGGGCGCCGTGAGAGATGTCCATGGCCTCGCCTTCGGCGCGGCCGGGGCGGGCGTCCACTAAGACGATCTCGCCTGCCAACCCGCTCATGGCCAGCGTGTACGCGTAAGTCGAACCGACCAGCCCGGTGCCTACAACAGATACTCTAGTCCGATGTAGCCTCACCTTACGGTGGGTCATGCCGCAGTTCATCCTCTCGTCAAATCCAAGTCGCGGCTCCGAACGGACCCGCCCGACTAGAGTTCGAGCGGCCCGGGAAGCGCTCCGATACGTAGTATTCCAGATGGGCTGGGATTTCTAGCGTGGAAGGCAGGCGATCATGGATCTCCACTGCACGGGTTGGCGATCCGGCCGGCATAAGCAAATCCCCCTCGGAATCGGCATCGCCAAGGGGGATTATCTCATGTTCGCCGATGCGGACACAGGTGGGCGCTTGTACGATGTGCTACTTGACGCTTACGTTACTTCCCGATTATGGTGTCTTCCTCGGGGACCATGCGTATCGGATAGGGATATACTGGCGTGTCTCCGCCTCGTTCGCGGACATCCACAGTTATGACAACGCTGGCGCATTCGCGGTGCTCGAACTTGACTTCGTACCTGTCGATCTTGAGCCAGCCGGTCATCCAGTATCCGTCCTCGTTGGATACGGTTTGATGCACAAAATCCGGGTCCGAAACCGAGGTATAGGTGATCTGCACACTCTCAAGCGGTTCGCCGGTCGTCTTCTCCACTTTCCCGCTGGAGGTGCCCCAACCGCCGAAGTAGAATGTGCATCCGGCCGTGGCCGCGCACACGGCAAGCACAAGAAATACTAGCAAACCCCGTTTCATGCCGAATTCGCCTCCTGTCAGGCTGGCGATGCCCAAGGTGGAGGCGTGGGCGCCTCGCAACATCGCCAGCGCCTCGCAGCGCCGTACAGTGCTGGAACTATTCGACGATTATCGCCGAATCTCCTGCTGGTCAGGCGCACCGCCCAGTCTAGCAGCCGGCCGACCGGGCGGCCCGACATCGCCGCCTACAGCCGCTCGAACCTGGCGGTGAAGTGGCGCAGCACCGGCGCCTGGTATGTGATGCGCAGTCCGCGCACCGAATCGCGTCTGGCCATCACGCCCTCGAACGCCCGGGCCACGCACTTCATGTGCCTGTCGGTGTAAACGCGCCTCGGCACCGCCAACCGCACCAGTTCAAGCTGTGGATAGATGGTCTCGCCCGTTGCCGGATCGGTCCTGCCGAAGGCGCAGGCGCCCAGCTCCACGCCGCGCACGCCGCCCTCCACGTAAAGCTCCACGGTGAGCGCCTGCGCCGGAAGGTCGGACTGGGGTATGTGAGGCAACATGGACTTGGCGTCCACATATACTCCGTGGCCGCCGGGCGGGGTGATCACCGGGACTCCCGCTTCCTGCAGCAAGTCGGCAAGATAAGCCACCTGCCCTATCCTGTCTTCCAAGTATTCGGCCTTCACGACCTCGCCCAATCCCACGGCCAGCGCTTCCATGTCGCGGCCTGCCATCCCGCCGTAGGTGGCGAAGCCTTCGAACGGTATGACCCATTCCAGCGCGCGCCGGTACATCTCCTCGTCGCGGAAAGCCGCGAACCCGCCCATGTTGACCAGCGCGTCCTTCTTGGAGCTCATAACGCATCCATCGCCGCAAGCGAACATCTCCTGAGCTATCTCCAGCACGCTCTTTTCCGCGTAGCCGGGCTCGCGGGTCTTGATCAAGTAGGCGTTCTCGGCGAACCTGGCGCAGTCGAAGAAGAACGGCACCTTATGCTTGCGGGCGATCTCGCTGGCCGCGCGGATGTTGGCCATCGATACGGGCTGGCCCCCATTGGAATTGCATGTCACGGTCATGATCACAAACGGGACCTTGTCCGGGCCGTGTTCTGTCAGCTCGCGTTCCAGCGCCTCAAGGTCCATGTTCCCTTTGAACGGCTCTCGGCTTTCCACTACGTAACCCTCGGGCCCGAGCAGGTTGACCGGCTCGGCGCCACGCAACAATATGTGTCCCTGAGTGGTATCGAAGTGCATGTTGCCCAACACTCGGTCGCCCGGCTTCACCATCATCATCATCAGGATGTGTTCCGCGCCTCGCCCCTGGTGGGCAGGGACAACGTGCTTGTAGCCGGTAACTTTCGCCACTGCGTCCCGGAACTTGAAAAAGCTCTTGCTGCCTGCGTATGCCTCGTCGCCCAGCATAATCGCCGACCACTGGGCATCGCTCATCGCGGACGTTCCCGAATCGGTGAGTAGGTCGATGTAGACGTCTTCGGCTCTGATGTTGAACACGTTGTAGCCCGCTTCGCGGATGCGTTCAACACGCTCCTCTTTCGTGGTCATCTTGATTGGCTCGACAACCTTGATTCGGTACGGTTCTGCATAGGAGTCCCTGGGCCTCAATGAACACACCTCTAGTCACAATAATGTAGCTCTATAGCGCGGGTCTGCCGATGCCGAAACCGGCGCCGCGCAATCCGCCTGACTCATCGGCGCTCGCGGCGTTGGACGGCGCGAGTCCGTAGAAGGTCGAACCGAACTTGATGTGCATCGAGCACATTCTCCATCCCGAGCCGGCCTTTTCCAGCTCTATCTGTATGGATCCTCTGTCCGAAGGCCACCAGTCCGACTTTCTCGTCGACTTTTCAAAAACCTCGAAGAAACCGAACGCGCTGGATCTGGTCGGACCTTGGAAGCTCACGGTCCAGGCGTTGACGCCATCGCGCGCGTAGGCCACATCGCCCGATACGCGGGCGGGTCCATCAATATCCAGGCACATCACGTAGCCGCCTTCTCCTCGGAAAGCCTCCTGCCACTCCCTGTCCTCTTCGAGTTCGGCGCGGAGTCTGTCTCTGTCCTTGGTGTAGGTATACCCCGCCTCAGTCATGACAAGCGTGAAGTGAGGCGCAAGGACCGAGTCGCCCGCCATGGCCTCCACATCGTAGCGTTCGATGCCGTCCACCCAAGCATCCAGAGCCAGCGACATGCGCGCCCTCTCCACAGGCTCGCTGAATTGCGGCGGGCCGGCGCAGCCTGCGAGCGCAGCTGCGGCCAGAACCATGAGCGACAAGATAATGAATTTCTCGGTTCTCACAGCGAGCACCTCCTACCAGTCCCAGGGGCGCAGCCGGCCGAAGCCGAATCCGCTGCGCTCCTTCAGAATCTCGTATACGACCTCCCGGGCCGCCGAACCCGCCTCGACC
>CAYYHF010000150.1:0-6721 GCA_964471415.1 uncultured Clostridia bacterium
GACGATACCCTCCTCAGATCATCTTGTCTTGGATAGTATCCAAGCCGAAAACCTTGTCGAAACCAATCATGAAAACAAGCGCCAACACCAACAGAATCAGGCTGATGGCGGCGCCGAAAGGCCAATTCAACAGCCTGAACATCTGCCTGTCTATCAAGCTCGATATCATCAGGGTCTGAGGCCCGCCCAGAAGCATCGGAGTCACATAAAAGCCCAGCGATTGCACGAATACCAGCAGGATTCCCGCGGCGATGCCCGGCACGCTCAAAGGAAGCGTCACCCTAAAAAACGCCCTCCATGGCGTGGCGCCCATTGTGGAAGCGGCCAGCGTCAGATCAGGGTCAATGCCCGACAGTACGCTGTACACCGGAAGAATCATGAACGGAAGCAATATATGAGTCATGCCGATCGCCACCGCGAACTCGGTGTACATGAACTTCAGGGGCGAGTCGACGAGCCCGAGCGCCATCAACAGCTTGTTCATGACGCCATTTCTCTGCAGCATGACCATCCATGAATAGGTCCTGACAAGCAGGCTCATCCAAAACGGTACGATCACCAAAATCAGCAGAATCCTGGATACCCGCGGTTTGACAGTGGACAGCACGTAGGCCACGGGATAGCCCATCACCACGTTCACAATCGTCACTACCGCGCACACCTTCAGAGTTCGAAGGAGAGTGTCCGTATACAGCCGCTCAGAGAAGAACCGCTTGAAGTTGTGCATGGTAAACCCGTCTTCGTAGACGCTCTGCGGCAGCAGCCTGATCAGCGGATAGAAATAGAAGACTGCCAGTAGCAACAGGGACGGCAGTATCATGATCATCGCGGACCGCCACGGCGAATTCCGCCTCGCACCGCCTGCGATCTTCATTGGGCTTCCCTCCACTTCATTCAGAGGGTCGTCAGGAACAGCCGAGCGGTTCCTGACGACCTCTGTCTGGCCACTGACTGCAGGATACCGGCGATACCTCTACTTGCCGCTGGAGATCCAGCTGAGGTAGCGTTCTGTGAGTTCCTCGAAGTGTTCAGTCCAATATTCGGTGCTGACAAAAAACTGCTGCTTCAGATTCTCCGGACTAGTGTTGATACATTTCTGCTCCTCAGGGCTGAACGCACCGATCGTCCTGGAGTTTACAGGGCCATACTTCATGGCTCTTGAGAAGATCACTTCCTGCTCGGGTCTGAGGCAGAAGTTCAGGAACTGGCAAACTGCGTCCATGTCCCGTACTGTCTTGGGGATGACCCAGCAGTCGATGATGAGGTGCCCGTCCTTCCACACTACTTCCACCGGAGTGCCGGCCTCCGCGGCGCCGTAGGCTCTGCCTACCCAGAACATGCCGGAGTGCACTTCCTCATCCACCAATGCCTGCATCTGTTGCGCGCCGGAGTCCCAGAAAAGGCTGATGTGCGGTTTCAGCTCGTCTAGCTTGCGGAAAGCCCTTTCAACATCCAGTGGGTAGAGCTCGGAAATAGGTACGCCGTCCGCTATCAAAGCGGACTCGAGATAACCTGTAGGCGAAAATCCCATGAAGGCGCGGGGGCCCGGGAATTTCTTCGTATTGAAGAACTCCACCATATTGGTGGGCCCGCCCTTGGGATAGAACTTCTTGTTGTAAGCGATGTTGTTCGACAGTACATAGGCTCCAAGCCCGTATTTCAGCTTGGCTTCGGGCAGAATGTCCTTGGCGTTGGGGATCTTGCTGTAGTCGATGGGCGCAAGGTAGCCGCCCTTGGCCAGAATCGGCACCATGTCAATGGTTCCCAGTCCGCAGACTAGGTCGTGTTCGGGTACATTCTGAATGACCTGGGCTTTGATCTTCGCGATCACGTCTCCGGAGAGGACGACCTCTCTCACAGCGATGCCGGTTTCCTTGGTGAATGGCTTGAAGAATGCCTCACGCTGAGCTTCCAAGAACGTGCCGCCCCAGGTCCCCACCGTGATGTATCTCTGAGCCGCTTGCCCCGACTGGCACAGTAGTAGGAGACACGCTACCACTATCATGATTCGACTGAGTTTCTTCACTTCGTACTAGCTCCTCCCCTGGTTGGTTTAGGACACGAGAACTCCATGCTCCTTTGGCCAAGATAGACTTACATCGTCGCCGACTAGGAAGCCGGCCGTGTTTCCCGTTGCCTGTTGTTTGGCGCATAGCTCCAGTTCACTACCGATGCGGATCTTGTACCTCACCATCTCACCGAGGTAAATGGCATCCTCCACCTTTCCTTTGAGCCCTGACTCCGTTCCCGCTTCCACTCTTGAGATCTCGATTTTCTCCGGGCGTACCGCGAGGAAGCTGTTGGCGGTATCCAGCGCATCAGGATTCATGCACTTACCGGCCAGAACCGGACCACCGGGCGCGGATTTCACCTTGAGCCGCGCCTGGTTTCCATGCATGCTGACGACATCCACCGGAAGTAGGTTGGACTCGCCGATGAAATCTGCGACAAACGCGCTGACAGGCTCCTCGTATATCTCCTTTGGGGCGCCGATCTGCTCGATTCGCCCCGCGTTCATTATCGCGATCCTGTCCGAGAGAGTAAGCGCCTCTTCTTGGTCGTGAGTCACGTAGATCGTCGTGATCTGCAGCTCCTTCTGTATCCTGAGTATCTCAAGCTGCATCGCTGTGCGCAGCTTCTTGTCGAGCGCGCCCAGAGGTTCATCCATGAGCACGATTGGAGGGCCGAACACCAAAGCGCGGGCCAGGGCGACACGCTGCTGCTGTCCGCCGGAAAGCTGAGAAGGATATCGATCTATGTATTCCTCCAACTGCACCAGCCTCAGTATCTCTCTGACCTTGCTCTCAATTTCGGCCCGCGAAAATGAGCGCCGCATTTTCAGCGGGAAAGCCACGTTCTCCCTCACCGTCATATGCGGAAACAGCGCGTAGTTCTGGAACACCATCCCCAGCCCGCGCTTATCCGGAGAAAGGAAAGTAATGTTCTCTCCCTTGACCCATATCTCTCCCGCGGTGGGCAGCTCCAGCCCGGCCACCATCTTCAGCGTGGTTGTCTTGCCCGAACCGCTAGGGCCCAAAAGGGTGAGGAACTCCCCTTCTGCCAGCTCCAAGTGCACATCGCGCACGGCCCAGGATTTTCGGTATTGCTTCGACAGACTGTGCAAGCGTAACATGCAGTTCACGTTGGGGTCACACTCCATGCATGCGTATTTTCGGATGCTCCGTGCGGGCTCTGCGCAACCACAGTAACAGACCAACGAACACGATGTTCAGTACAAAAGCCACCACAAACTGAGACTGAACTGATCTACCCACAAGAACCCCGCCCAAAAGAGACCCCGACAGTATTCCCGCTCCGAGGACACCCTCGGCATAACCGCTGAGGTTTCTCCCCACCGCCTGTGCCCACAAGATGCTGAGGTATATGGCCGTGAAGTTCGCCAAGCCACACCCCAACCCCATGAAAGCAACGGCCGCGGCGCGAACTCCGCTGCGGGACGCGAAGGCGAGTAGACCACTTCCGAGCAGGATGGCCAGTGCGCCGGTGAGAAGTGCCTTCCGACCGCCGTCGGCGGCAACCCAGGTGGATCCGGTGCGTGTCAAAAGCAGCAGCGACACAACCTGAGCCATGGCTTTGACGGCCAATAACAGCCCCCAATAGGATGAAGGAAGATTGCCCTGAGATACCATGATCGGCCCCGCCGCCCGAAGGCTCCCGTCCATGAAACCAACTATGAAAGATGCAGTGAGGGCGCTGATCACAGGAACCCATGCATCCCCAGAAGATCCGAGTCCCGCGAGGACGCGGTCCGTCTTCGCGACAGGAGTCGTCTCCGCCTCTGCGATGACCCCGCCTGCCCTCCGAGTCAATCCCGCTCTCTGTGTCTGCACCACCAGCACCAGCAATAGGGCAGTTCCCACCAGAAAGCTGATCGCCCCAAAGCGTCCATAAGCAAGGCCTGCCACCGTAGGTCCCACCATTAGGCCCACATTGAGCCAGATGAAACTGCTGCACAATCCGGTCCACAAGTCGGGCTGGCCTTCGTCTTCATGCGTTGCCCAAAAGTTGGGCCAGTATGTGCCCATCAGACAACCGTTGAGCACGGACACAGCCAGCAACTGAGGCACAGACCTAACGACCGCGCAGAATCCGTATACCAACGCCAGGGCAACACACGACCAGCGCACCAGCGCGAGCTGGGTCGTGCGCCGCACGGCCAGTCTACCGTTGACCATAGTTGAGACCACATACGAGACGGAGTGCAGCGCAGCAGACAATCCTACTTCCAAACTGCCCGCCCCAAGTCGCAGAATCTCACATGGGACGATGACAAAGAACGTGCTCACTGCCACATTGAACACGAGTGCGCAAAAGGATGCTGCAAAGCCTGTCATGGCGCGAACCTACAGCGCAAGAACTCAACGTAAGATCGCGTGAACGGCTCCTCCTCCGAGGCTTCACGACAGGCAACCTCTATATTGATGAAGACCTCGCCCTTCGCTCCGTCCTCAATGATGTCGCACATCCGATCCATATCCAGCAATCCGCCGCTTAAGGAGCTCCCGTAAAGGATCCCGCCGAAGTGCGTTATCTCGAAGCCGTAGTTCTTGAAGTGAACCGCCTTAGTCCACGGCATGAGCGATCTCGCCGACTCGTACGCATCATCAAACACTTCCACCTGGTTTCCGGTATCCAGCGTCACACCAATGGAGGGCGACCCTACGCCCTCGATGATCTCCCTGAGCTCACTGCCGGTGAAATCGCCGTGGTTCTCTATCAAGTAGACAAGCCCCATATCCACGACAATCTCGGCTACTTGGCGCAGATTACCGATAGCGCACTCTATCATGGACCGACGATCGCCGCCAAACGATTTCATGTCGCTTTGGTCGGTTGTAGTCAGCACTCCGCTCACAAGCGATGCGCCAAGAGCGCAGGCTGCCTCGCACCGTTCCTTGAGCCCATCCAGAACGGACGCGCTCAGCTGGGGCGCCAGAAGCGATCTGTAATCGTTGACTATCGGCGTCAGCGCAAGATCATCGAGTCGCGCGCGCTGCTGTGTGAGGCTGGATCTGCCGCATCCCCTGTAGGTCTCCTTGAGCGGATTGTACTGCACGCACCGAAAACCAATGGAGTGCACTAGGCGAAAGAAATCGTAAATCGAGATGATCTGTTGCTCAAGCGAATTATGTAGTGACCATGAGTCGATGCCCAGATGAAAAATCTTCCGGGTCCCCGTGCTCACACTTATACCCCCATCACTTGTATGGTGAATTCGCGAGTAGATGGGCCGTCCAGCTCCGCAAAGTATATGGTCTGACGAGAGCCTTTGATGAGCGTCCCGTCCGCGATAGGGAAATACGCGAAGTAGCCCAGCAAGATGCTCTTCAGGTGCGAATCAGCGTTATATCCCATGCAGCCGTCTTCGGGCAGATATCGGTTGTGATAGTAGTATTCATCCTTGGGAACCAACTGCTTCAGCCAGCGCAGCGTGTCCTCCTCTATACAGCTCAAGCCCTCTGTCACCAGCAGACCGGACGAGGTGTGCATGGTCATTACGTGAACCATCCCATTCGCTACGCCGCTTCTTGATACGTAGTCCGTCACGTGCGATGTGATGTCGACCAACTGGCACGGTTGCTCGGTGACAATTCTCACCTTGGTAAGCGCAGTCGTCATTTTCAGCACCCCGCTGCTTCGTTAAGTAGCCTGCTTGCATTGGCGCCCATGATCATGCGGATGGTCTTGTCCGACAGCGGCAGCTGCCCGAGCGCGTCCTTCATGTCCCTGATGTAGACACGTGGATAGTTGGATCCGAATATGATCTTCTCGCGGAGAGACTTGTCGATGAGCGATGCCGGCGCCATTGTCTCCGCGATGTATTTTGTGAATTGACGAGGGTTATCAAAGTAGAAACCAGATGTGTCGATGTAGACGTTCGGATGCTTGATCGCCAGCAGGCAAGCTTCCATTGTCCACGGAAATCCCCAGTGAGCAGCGATGAAATTGATCCCGGGGTAGCTGTAGGCGAGGGCCTCCAGGTCCTGCACGGTGCTGGCGTACATGCGCGACTGGGGAGCAAAGGAGTATCCGACATGTATCACAACGGGCCAGTGCAGTCTGCTCACAGTCTCCCACATAGGATGCTCCATAGTATCTGCGATGGCGAATCCCTGGAGCGCCGGATCAAGTTTCAGGCCGCGCAGCCCCAGAGCGCGGGCTTCCTCCAGTTTGTCCATACATGAGGGGCTCATCGGATCCACACTGGCGAAGCCGATCAGCCGACTGGACAGCGAACATAGGAGATGAACGTCAGCGTTGCTCAACACAGGAATTCCCCTGGCTCTCTCGCAGTCTATAGGAAGGAGCACTGAAGTCTCTATCTCTGCAGCATTCATCTTGGCCGTCAGCTCTTGCAGAGGTCGAGTGCGAACCGGTAATTGACTGTCTTCGGTGAGAAACACAGCTTTGACCTTTTTCCATTGGTCTGGACCGTGGCAGAGTTCGTCGACAAACACAGGGTGAACATGAAAATCGATCATTGCGATCCCCCATAGCCGTCTAGTAGGCTAGTCCACTATACGCATTATAGCGCCCGGTATGAGAAGAGTCAAGAACGTATCTTCGACTGGTGCATCAGGGGGCAGTAGGGCCCCTTGCTCGTTGCAGCGCCTGCGATCCCCGAGCCCTCGCTCCCTTCGCTTATGCTATGATGTACCAGGTGGACAGGGGGGACGCCTATGCACAGGATCATGATAGT
>CAYYHF010000151.1:0-6655 GCA_964471415.1 uncultured Clostridia bacterium
ATGGTCGGTTTGTGGGTGATAGTGATCATCACGCTGATTGCCGTCTTCGGCCCCATGCTGTCGCCCTACTCCTATTCCGATCAGAGCCTATTCGATCAGAATATGTACATCAGCAAGGAACACTGGCTGGGCACTGACGACCTCGGACGCGACTTGCTGACCAGGATCATGTACGGCGCCCGAATCTCGCTGACCGTTGGTTTTGTCGCGAGCTTCATAAACCTCACAGTCGGGGTGGTGTACGGCGGCATTTCCGGCTACTACGGCGGTCACATCGACAACATCATGATGCGCATAGTCGAGATCCTAAGCGGCATTCCTCTATTGCTTTATGTCATACTTTTAATGGTGGTCCTAAAGCCCGGTCTGCAGAACATCCTCATTGCCCTGGGCCTGGTGTATTGGCTCGGCATGGCCAGAATCGTAAGAGGCCAGATACTCAGCCTGAAGGAGCAGGACTACGTGCTGGCCGCGCGGACGATCGGCGCCGACAACGCGCGAATTATATACAAGCACTTGATTCCAAACGCCATGGGCCCCATTATCGTCACTGCAACGCTCAACATACCGCAAGCCATATTCACCGAGGCTTTTCTGAGTTTCATCGGCCTTGGCGTGAACGCGCCTATGGCCAGTTGGGGCGTACTGGCAAATGACGCGCTGCCGTCTTTTCGAGCTTACCCGTGGCAGCTGTTCTTCCCGGCCATTGCCATCAGCATAACAATGCTTGCGTTTAACTTCCTCGGCGATGGGCTGAGGGACGCACTCGACCCCAAGCAGCGAAAGTGAGCCGTTGACATAGAGTAAGGGGGAATACACGTTGGAAAGGCTTCTCGAAGTCACCAACCTTCATACATCGTTTTTCACCTATTCGGGCGAAGTCAAGGCCGTCCGCGGCGTGGGGTTTCATGTTGACGAGGGCGAGGCCATCGCCATAGTGGGCGAGTCGGGTTGCGGAAAGAGCGTGACGGCAACGTCGATCATGCGGCTGATCCCTCCCCCGGGCGTGATCACCGAAGGAACCATGGTCTTTAGCGGCCGGGATCTGATGAGCCTTACCGAGCGGGAGATGCAGGATGTCAGGGGCAACGAAATAGGGATGATATTCCAAGACCCGATGACGTCCCTTAACCCAGTGCTTACCATCAAGACGCAGATTGTGGAGACGCTCCGACTCCATCAGAAGATCAGCAAAGAGGCTGCCGCCGATCGAGCTGTCGAGCTGATGCACCTGGTGGGCATCCCGTCTCCCGAAAGACGTCTTGGGTCATATCCTCACGAGTTCAGCGGAGGAATGAGGCAGAGGGTCATGATCGCCATGGCCTTGGCCTGTAACCCCAAACTCCTGATCGCGGACGAGCCCACCACTGCGCTTGACGTCACTATTCAGGCGCAGATCATCAGCCTGATGAAGGACCTCAAGAAGAAGCTTGGGATGTCCATTATTCTGATCACGCACGACTTGGGGGTTGTGGCCGGACTGGCCCAGCGGGTGGTAGTGATGTACGCCGGCATGATCATCGAGCAGGGCACGGTGGGCGAGATCTACTACCATGCGCAACACCCGTATACATGGGGTCTTTTGAAATCAGTCCCCAGATTGGACGCGGAGCAGAGGAAGAAACTCGTGCCCATTTTGGGCCAACCGCCCGATTTGATCAGCCCGCCCCAGGGGTGCCCGTTCGCGCCCAGGTGCGACTACGCCATGGCCATATGCCGGCAGGCGGAGCCTGAATACACTCAGATGTCCGACCATCACAAAGTGGCGTGCTGGTTGCAGCATCCGATGGCCCCGACGAATGTCAGGGTCGAGAGAGGGGGCGTAGCGTGATGGCGCCTCTGGTTGAAGTCAGAAACCTGAAGAAGCACTTTATCATTGGCGAGGGATGGTTCGGCCGAAAAGGCGGCGTCCTCAAGGCTGTCGATGATGTCAGCTTCACCATCGACCGTGGGCGAACTTTGGGCCTTGTAGGCGAATCCGGCTGTGGAAAGACTACAGTCGGCAGGACGATGTGCCGTCTGTACGAGCCTACCGCGGGCGAGACCATTTTCGATGGGACACCGGTGTATTCGCTTTCGCCCGGCGAGATGCTGTCTTTGAGGCGGAGAATGCAGATGATCTTCCAGGACCCGTACGCGTCCTTGAACCCGCGCATGACTGTGGGCGACATTGTCGGCGAACCCATCGATATTCACGGCCTTGCAGAGAACGGGCAGGAACGACTGGCAATGGTCCATGAACTTCTGCACACGGTTGGGCTCAGCCCTGAGCACGCAACGCGGTTTCCGCATGAGTTCAGCGGCGGGCAACGGCAGAGAATTGGCTTGGCAAGGGCGCTTGCAGTGGAGCCGGAGTTCATCATATGCGATGAGCCCATCTCCGCGTTGGACGTGTCGATCCAGGCTCAGGTCATAAACATGCTTGAAGAGCTGCAGGAGAAGCGGGGGCTTACCTATCTGTTCATCGCGCATGACCTGGCAATGGTCAAGCACACCAGCCATCACATTGCAGTGATGTACCTTGGCAAGATAGTAGAGCTAGCGGAAAGTGCGGAGCTTTACAGGAATCCTCTGCACCCGTACACCCAGGCGCTTCTGTCGGCGATTCCCATTCCGGATCCCGATGTGGAGGCTGCGCGCCAGCGGATCATCCTGGAGGGAGACGTTCCGAGCCCAATTGACCCGCCACCTGGATGCCGTTTTCGAACGAGGTGCAAGATTGCCAAGAAGATCTGCGGCGAGCAGGATCCCGAATTGCTCAATCTGGGCGGTCACTATGCTGCATGCCACCTCATCCGGTAAGACGCGGCTGAGTAGGTTGCATGAGATGCGCTAGCCCGGCGGAAAGCGGCTCATCGGTCCATCGGGCTTGCTCGTGCGCTGATTTGCAACAAGTCTGCGCACAGTGGGAAGAATCTACGTAGTCTATGTTTCAAGTTCAGGAGAGATGATCATTGAGGAAGCGAATCCGCTTTGCCGCTGTCGCACTTACTCTGCTGCTGACTGCATCGATCTGGGTGGCTTTGGGCGCCGTCCCGGCGGTGGGCGCCACGTTGCCTCCGCCCCCCACGATCGCGGCCAAGAGCGCAAAACTGGTGGATGCGTCTACCGGGCAAGTCCTGTATGCGGTCGATTCTGATGAACGAATGGCGCCCGCGTCCATTACCAAGATCATGACTATGCTGCTGGTCATGGAACAGGTCAAGGCCGGCAAGATATCGCTTGACGATGTGGTTACAGTGAGCACCGAGGCTTCGCTGATGGGAGGGTCGCAGGTCTATCTCAAGGAGCATGAACGAGTATCGGTGCGCGACTTGATGGCCGCGACCGCCATAAGGTCTGCCAACGATGCCAGTTTCGCGCTGGCCGAACTCGTGGCCGGGACGGCCGATGACTTCGTGTGGATGATGAACCAGCGCGCCGCAGAGCTTGGGATGTCGAACACCCACTTCACTAACCCCGAGGGCCTAGACCATCCGGATCACTACACAACCGCGGCTGATATCGCCGTCATGTCGCGGGAGCTGGTGGCATACCCTGAGGTGCTGGAATGGACCAGCACGTGGATAGGCAAGATGCGAGACGGCACGTATGATCTGTTCAACACGAACCGATTGATCAAGGAGTACGAAGGCGCGGACGGCCTGAAGACGGGCCACACCGACAAGGCCGGCTACTGCCTCGCCGGCACAGCGCAGCGTGGGGGCGTGCGCTTGATTGCAGTGGTGATGGGAACAGCGGGGGAGAAAGAACGCGTCTCGGAAACGGCCAAATTGCTGGACTACGGGTTCCGTAACTTCGAACGGGCCGCGCTTGCCGAAGCGGGCGCGACAGTGGGAACGGTGCGGGTGCCGACTGCAGTCCGCCCAGAGGTGGCTGCAGTGGCCGCCGAAGACGTTGTCGCGCTGATTCCCCGGGGGACCGCAAAAGAGGTAAGGGTGGAGTTTGAGCCTGTGGAGGAGGAAATCGCGGCCCCGATCCAGAAAGGACAGACGCTTGGGCGCGTTGTGGCGCGCACCGCAGATGGCGAAGAACTGCGCTCGGTGAGCGCAATCGCTGAATCAGACGTGGCGCGGGCCAACGCGTTGGTGCGAGCCTGGCGGTCCTTGGTGAGTTTCTTCGCAAGGCTGCTCGGGCGGAAGTAGCTGATTGCGGGGGCGAGGCTTTGCGGGCACAGACAGACGTGCGAGCGCCGCTGGCGCTGCAGGTGAAAGCATGGGCCAAGGTGAACCTGGCCCTCGAGATCGTGGGCAGAAGGCCGGATGGGTATCACGATATCGAGACGGTGATGCACCGTATTGAACTGGCGGACGATATCGAGGTTGCGAGGGGCGCGAACTCGATGCGCTCCGGTGAGCAGACGATTAGGGTGGAAGTTGCGCGCATCGCTGCGAACATCGCGGGCGCGGGCGTGGACGAAGACAGTCAAGCCGCGGACGATGCGCTTGTGCCCAGCGGTCGCGGCAACATCGCATTCCGAGCGGCCCAGGCCTTTCTTGCGCGCTTGCGGTCGGCTGGGCCTGGCGCCGGCGCGGGCGCCAGCGCATCGGTGAGGATCAGGATACGAAAGCGTATTCCCATCGGAGCGGGGCTCGGAGGCGGGAGCGCCGATGCCGCAGCGGTGCTTGCGGCCATGAATCGTCTGTGGGAGAATCCTTTCAGCTGCCGGCAGCTGATGGATCTTGCCGCGCGAATTGGAGCGGACGTTCCGTTTTGCTTGGCGAACCATGCACTTGCGGGCAACGAGTCGACATGCGGGGGCGTCAGGATGTGTGGGCCTGTGCTTGCCGCATTCGCCCACGGCATCGGGGAACGCCTCATACCTCTGGCGGGCTTGCCCGGGGTGGGATTGGTTTTGATCAATCCCGGATACTCGGTGTCTACCGCGGAGGCGTATGCCAAGTGGGATGCGGGGTATGCCAAGGATGCCGAGCGCGGCGCGAGCGCCCAAATGGCGCGAGCTATGGCCGGGGCGATCCGCCAAGACGAGGCTGCGGGCGCCGGGCGCCGCGACTTGCGCTGCATATGCGCGCTGATGAGCAATGACTTTGAACCGCTCGTGGCTGAAAAATATGGCCAGGTGCTGAAAGCGAAGCAGTTGCTGATGGAGGCGGGCGCCATTGGCGCCCTGATGAGCGGAAGCGGCCCAACGGTGTTCGGCGTCTTCGACTCGCCTGGTCGGGCAGAAACGGCGGCGAAGGCGCTTAGGTTGCGTGTGGATGGTCACTTTCAGATCATTTCGACTTATACCGGCGGCGAAGCGTCATGTCCGTGATACTACCGTGGGCCGGACGGCCCCTATCTCTCTTGCGGGGAGATGAGATTGACGATGAGCATGCGAGCGGACGCAGTCATCATGGCGGGGGCTGACAACAGCGGGCGGCTTGCTGAAGTGTCAGATGCTTCCTACGAGGCCTTGATCGACATAAACGGCAAGACCATGTTGGAATGGGTTCTTGACGGCGTGTTTGAGGCAGAACAGGTGGACAGGATAATCGTGGTGGGACCGGTGGACGCCTTCAGCGATACCATCGGGCGTCTGCCCGAGGCGGAGCGGGGCAGAATAGTCTTGGTAGAACAGCGCGGCGATATGGTCGACAATCTCATGGCAGGTCTAGAGCAGGTTCCAGACTCCAAGAAAGCGCTGGTCCTGTCGTCCGACATCCCGTTCATTACAGCAGAAGCGCTGGACGGTTTCATTAAGCTGTGCGAGGAGATGCCGGCCCAGGTCCACTACGCTCTCATTCCCAAGTCGGTGAATGAAGCTCGGTTCCCCGGGGTGCAGCGAACGTATATCAACATGGCGGATGCTGTGGTCACCGGCGGAAACGCCTTCATGGTCGAGCCTTCTGTTGTGCTCGGAAACTACGATGTGATCAAGCATGCGCTGGGCGCGAGGAAGAAGCCCTTTGTCCTTCTGTCCATGCTGGGTCTACCGTTCATAGTCAAGTACCTGATTGGGCGACTGACCATAGCGGATGTTGAGCGCAAAGCCAAGACATGGTTGGACATCGTTGGCAGAGGAGTCGTGGTGCCCTATGCAGAGATCGGAGTAGACGTCGACAAGCCCAGCGACTACGAATTGGCCTGTCGCATCCTGGCGCAACCGCATTCGGATGCGCCGAGACCGACCGGGCCCTGAGTAGAGGATCGGGTAGATGGAGGGGTATTAGTGAAAAAAGTCGTCAACACTGAAGCAGCGCCTGCGGCCGTTGGGCCGTATTCACAGGCAATTCGCGTGGGCAATTTGCTGTTCGTATCGGGGCAATTGCCGATAGACCCGGCTACGGGCGCGTTTGTGGAGGGCGGAGTCCAGGAGCAGACTGCACAGTCCCTAAAGAATCTGGAGGCAATTCTGGCCGAGGAAGGCGCCGGACTGGATTCGGTGGTGAAGACCACCGTGTTCCTGGCGAATATGGACGATTTCGCGGCAATGAACAAGGTCTACGCCTCGCGCTTTGAGGCCGCGCCGCCTGCGCGCTCAGCTTTCCAGGTGGCGAGGCTACCGAAGAACGCTCAAGTTGAGATCGAGGCTATAGCGTGGGTTGAGTAGACGGACGGCAACGCTTCCAGCGCGGAACATCTTGTTAGGGCACATCTTCGATTCGGATAGCGCTCGACAGCCGTCAGGAAGCATCACAACGGCGGTCTGTTC
>CAYYHF010000152.1:0-6652 GCA_964471415.1 uncultured Clostridia bacterium
GCTGCGGCGATACGTCCGCTGCCGATGCCGGCATCGATGCCGAAGCCGATGCGCTGGGCTACGAGATCGTCAAGTTCATGCGCAAGTGCGTGGACGAATACGCTGACGTGCACGACCTCAACTTCACGCTGCTTGCAACGCCGGCTGAAGGCCTCTCCGGAAGGTTCGTCGCCATTGACCGGGAAAGATTCGGGGCGATCTCGCGCATAACGGACCGCGCCTACTACACCAACAGTTTCCATGTGCCCGTGGGCGCCCATATGTCGATATGGGGGAAGCTTGCGTGCGAGGGCAAGTACCACGGCCTGACGAATGCAGGGCACATCTCCTACGTGGAGCTGGCCTCACCGCCGCTGCACAATGTCGAAGCTGTGGAGAACATCGTCCACGCCATGGCATCGGCGGACGTAGGATACGGCGGCATCAACTTCCCTATAGACGAATGCCTCGCATGCGGCTACTCCGGAGTGATCCAGTCAGTCTGTCCGGCATGCCAGTCGGGATCGATCAGACGAATAAGACGAATCACCGGATATCTGTCCACCGTAGACAGATTCAACGATGCCAAGCGCGCCGAGCTCGCCGACAGGGTAGCCCACGCAGGAAACTGGCCTTCGCGCGCGCAGGCCGTGGGAACCGGGAAAAGGAATGATGACTGATGAGGACATGCATGGCCGGCGCGTTGCTCATGTCGGATCAGCGAACAGTGCCGCCCGAAGAGAAAGCTCCGCCAACCACGCTCAGGCTTGCGGGCATTGTGGACGAAAGCGTGGTGGACGGGCCCGGCGTGAGACTGGTGGTGTTCGCCCAGGGGTGTCCGCATCAGTGCCTTGGGTGCCATAACCCCCGTACCTGGGACTTCCGTGGGGGCATGTTGGCCGGCATCGACGAGATCTTGCTTCGCGCAGCGGCGAACCCCATTCTGAGCGGAATCACATTGAGCGGCGGCGAGCCCTTCGCGCAGGCGCCGGGCTTCGCCCGCCTGGCGCAGGACGCTCGCCGCGCTGGGCTGTCAGTCGTAACCTACACAGGCTACACCTTGGAGCAGCTCCTCGCCTCCCCCACCCTCGCTTCGGCGCCCGGCGTACATGACCTGCTCCTGGCCACCGACATCCTCATCGACGGCCCGTTCGTGCAGGCCTTGGCCGACCCAAGCCTGCCCTACCGGGGTTCGCGGAACCAGCGGATCATACACATGGCGTGTCACAGAGAATCGGATGCCTTGGGCGGCGAGGCGCGCCACGATGCCACTTTGCCGTTCACCACCCAAACCAGCCTGTAGCCGACCAAGTCCGAGGAAGCTGTCTGGGCGGTTCTGGTGGTGATCACTCTGGTGGGCTCGGTCAGTTCCAGCTGGTCAGAGTGGCGATGGCCGGCAAAGACGCACCTGACTCCGTTGTCGGACCAGTTGGCCGGATGATCGTAGGTATTCACCATAGCGAAATGCCACTGCCCGATGCTGAAAGAGTACTACATGGGCCCGAAGATGTCCTGCCAGTAACGGAACCCGTCCGTCGAGCCCACACGCTGGCCATCATGGTTTCCCGCAACAGCCAACACCGGAAACTCGGCGCGGGTGGCTATGATCTCGCAGATTGCCTCGTAGTCCCGGTCATACGTATCGGCGCCACTCTCGACCACATCTCCGAGGAGCACAGCGAAATCCGGCTTCAGAGCGTTCAGCTCATCAAGCGCCGTCATGAGGTGAGCGTTGAGCTCTCCCGTCCCGTCAGACCCTATGGACTGTGCGTTGTTCAGATGAATGTCGCGGAGGGGCATCGCGCTGCCGTCCGGGCTCCAGTCGGGATAGAGCTGCGGGAGGAAAGGGCGGACGGTGCCGGAGGTCACGGCCGTGAGCTGGAAAATGACCGTGTCCTGCAGATGAACGGGCTGGCCCGTCTGCAAGCTCATTCCCGCCGCGGCGAGCTCCTCCGGGCTGAGCTCGCGAGCCCGCGATTCATCGCTCAGTATGTATTCCTGCAGCGTGGGACGGATGTAGTAGGAATAATCAATGATACCCCGGACGCAGATGCGCTGCGCCCGGGGCTCGGAAAGTGTCCATGGTCACTGGTCTGATTCGCAGGAGACCGAGTTTTTCGGTCGGATCGTCGGCCTGTTCTACTTTGCTGGGGTCAGCACGATGTACCAGAGATCGTATCCGCCAACGCCGCCCGCGCGGTTGAGCGCGCTCACGAAGAGGAACTTGTCGTTCATAGAGAACTCGCGCTCATCGGCAGCGGTGTTGATCGCCGTTCCCATGTTCACAGGAGTCGACTTTTCGTTTTCGGCCACATAGATATCCGATGCGCCAACCGTAATCGCGCGCGTGCCGTCGATGTAGATGCGACCGTCCTTGTCGACGAACACGCTCCACTCGTTACCGTCAGTGTTGATGGGAGGCCCTATGTTTACCGGAGTACTCCACACGCCGTCCACTTTGACGGACTTCCATATGTCGCGGCCGCCGAGCGACTTGCCGTTGCCGTAGGCGCTCTTGGTAGTTACATAGGCCACAGTCTCGTCTTCATTGACCCAGATCGCCCAGTCCTGGTCATCAGTGGAAAGGGGTTCAATGAGTACTGGCTCGCCCCAAGCGCCGGCCGCCTCATCCCATTCACTACGGTAGAAGTCGTAGTTAGTGATCGGATCGTAGCGCCCGAAATACAGGACCTTGCCTCCTCCTGTTACGCACGGCCAGATCTCGTTGGCCCCGGTGTTGATTGCGCCCGGAACCGGCTGGGGTTTGGACCACACACTCGCCGCATCGTCCCAGACTGAGTAGAAGATGTCGTAGTCGCGGACGTAATAGAGCGTGTTGCCATAGACAAACGGCATTCTGTCAACTCCAGGCGTACAATGCTCCCACAGCTTGGGCTGGGGATACTTGGCGGCCACGGCTGGAATCGCACACACCACAAGAATCGAGACGAGCATCAACACGATGAACAGCCGTCTTCCCTTAGCTGGCATAAGCGCACCCTCCCTATGTATTGAGCCTAAACAACCCACGGCCGCTTTTGGGGGCCGTTGGTTTGTTCATAATCAATATATCAGGTCGGCATTCGGCAGTCAATCGCCATCCCGTCTTGCGCGCCCCCGCGTCCTGCGCCCCCGCGTCCTGCGCCCCCGCGTCCTGCGCCGAGACCCCGGAACCCGGCGAAGTCTCTTCCTCAACACCAGGCGAAATGCAAGCGGCGACAACACGAACACCCCGCCAAAGGGCGTAGCCCTCAGGCATAGCAAGGTTCGGGCACTCCCGACCTCCTGCGACCGCCTGGCGAAGAAGAAGCGGAAGCGAAACGCTCGTTTTCCGGGCCGAGATCGGACTCGGCAGGCGCGCAGAAGGGAAAGAGATGTGCGCAGGGCGCGATGGCTCGCCCGCGTTGACTTGGTCCGCGACTGCCCGCTGCGGGTGTATATGGCCGTAAGCTGGCAAGTTGCCACGAACACCGGGTTTAGCTGGGCCTTAGAATTCGTCGGTTTTCGCGGTGCTTCTATCTCTATGTGCCCCGAATCGCGGCAATGGTTGTTGTATAATCAAGTGTATAATCGCATAAACCCCGAGCATCGGGAAAATCGAAGGCCTGCAGCAGCAGTTGATGGGATCCCGAGGCCGAGAATTGGGCATAAGTGCCGTCTTCTGTCGCATCCTGTTGGGTGGTCTGGGGTGGATTGCCATATTGGCTCCGCCTCGTTAGTTCGATGGGTCTATACACCCGATTATACATCAACCATTACCGGGAAACCTGGCACATAGGCGAAAATTCACCGCGAAACCCGACAGATGGCTTTTTGGGGCATTGCCTGCTTTCGGGGGAAGGGCCTTTGATGCGATCCATGTTGCCTGCTTTCGGGGGAAGGGACTTTGACGGACGCGATCCGGCTGCCCGTGGGCGCGTGGGCGCGTGGGCGCGTGGGCGCGTGGGCGCGTGGGCGCGTGGGCGCGTGATCGCGTGATTCCCAAGTTGACACAGGCACGGCGCGGTTGTAGTATATGGGTGTGCACACTTTTGTGAACACGGCTGCCTAGGGCCGTTCGATACCTATTCCGTGCTATCAGGGGGGATCTGTGTGGGCGTTTTCGAAAAACGCATCGACACCTTTCTCGCGGACTACAACGATCTTCGCGAAAAGGACCTTTACTACTACCTTCAGCAGGTAGACCGGCTTGACGGCGCACATGTCTGGATCGGCGGACGGCGCATGGTCATGTTCTCATCATACAGCTACCTCGGTCTGCTCAAACATCCTGTGGTTCAGCGGCGCGCCCGTGAGGCCCTCGACCGTTTCGGCACAGGCACCCACGGCGTCAGGATTCTCGCCGGCACCACCGAAGCGCACGTCCAGTGCGAACAGCGCATAGCCAGTTTCTTCGGAATGGAGGACGCCATCGCCTACAGCTCGGGCTACGTTGCGAACCTCTCTACCATATCCACACTGCTCGGTCGGCACGATGTAGTCATCACCGACAAGCTCAGCCATGCCAGCATTATCGATGGCTGCCTGCTGTCGAATGCCAAGTTCCAGAGATTCAAGCACAACGACCTCGACGACCTCAAGCGCCTTCTTGAAGATGCCAAGGACCAGTTCGAGGGGAAACTCGTCATAGTCGACGCAGTATACAGCATGGATGGAGACGTTTGCCCCCTGCCCGAGCTGGTGGCGCTATGCCGCGACTACGGCGCGTGGCTCATGGTGGACGAAGCCCACTCCCTCGGAGTTTTGGGCGAGACCGGCCATGGAATCATCGAGTATTTCAACATGTCCCCATCGGACGTGGAGATGCTGAGCGGATCGCTGTCCAAGACCCTGCCGGCAGTAGGCGGTTTCGTAGCCGGAAAGCGTGGCCTGATCCAGTTCCTGCGCCATAATGCTCGCGGGTTCGTGTTCTCAGCGGCCCTTCCGCCCGCCGCAGTCGCGGCCGTCACAGCTTCCCTCGATGTCATCGAGGAAGACCCATCGCTGATAGCGGCCGTGCGGCGCAACATCAATCACTTCGTAGGCGGGCTAAACGAGATGGGCTACGATACAATGGACACCAAGAGCTGCGTGATTCCGATAATCATCGGACAGCCCGATCCAACCCTGGAGCTCACATCCAGGCTTCACAGAGACGGGATGTTCGTGTCGCCCATCCTGCCGCCGGCGGTGCCCACGAACACCTGCCGTCTGCGCGCCAATGTAACGGCGGGGCACACCGATGAAGACATCGAATTCGCCCTGGACCTGCTTCGCAGGCATGGGAAGGACATGGGGATAATCTGATGAAGGCAGTTCAGTTCGAGGGGACCGTCCCGCGCTACGTGTATTCGACGACAGCAGGAGCCATAAGCCGCACGGCTTACTACGACAAGTTCTCCAACATAGTACTGCGGGACGTCTCGCCTCCCGCGCTGCCCACCCCGGAGTGGGTCAGGGTCAAGACCAAGTATGCCGGGTTCTGCGGGAGCGACAAGAATCTTATCCTTTTGCATGATTCGCCGTCTACGTCCCCGTTTGCATCGTTTCCGTTCACCATAGGCCACGAGAACTGCGGCTACATCACAGAGATGGGGGCCGTTGCAGCCGAGCGCCTGGCCAAACCGGCAGCCGGCGCCCCCGCCGGCCTGGGTCTGGGCGCCCGCGTCCTGGTCGATCCGCTGCTCTCCTGCGTTCCGCGGGGCATCAGCCCAGTCTGCCCCAGTTGCGCAGGGGGAGACTATTCATTGTGCGCCAACTTCACTGAAGGGTCCGTGGCGCCGGGGATGTCCATCGGAACCTGCCGCGACACCGGGGGAGGGTGGAGCGAGGAGTTCGTCGCCCACTACTCACAGCTGATCCCGCTGCCCGACAACGTCAGCTTCGAAGATGCAGTGCTTGTAGATGCTTTCTGCTCGTCGCTCCACCCTGTCATGCGCAATTTCCCTCGCGATGACTGGACAGTGCTGATCATCGGGTGCGGAGTGATAGGCTTGTCGGCCATAGCCGCCATCCGCGCGCTGGGCGGCAAGGCCAAGATCGTGGCTTTGGCCAAGCACAAGTTCCAAGGCGAAGCCGCTGCCGAGCTCGGCGCGGACGCAGTAGTCTACATGAGCAGGTCATCCGACTACTATGCCCAGCTTGCCGATATCCTCGGCGCGAAGCTGCTCAAACCGATGCTGGGCAAGCGAGTAGTCGTGGGCGGAGCGCACATCGTCTATGACTGCGTGGGCAGTTCCACCAGCATAGATGATGCATTGCGGTTCACACTGCCGCACGGCGCCATGGTCCTGGTGGGCCTGGCCGCTTTCCCCAAAGGCGTAGACTGGACCCCCATCTGGCTCAAGGAAGTGCAGGTGCGCGGATCCTTCTGGTGCTCTACCGAACACTTCGAGAACAGAACACTGAGGACATACGAAGTCGCAGTCGAACTGGTGCGCACCGGCAGGCTGAGCCTGGCGCCCCTGCTTACGCACAAGTTCAGACTGGACGACTACAAGCAGGCCATCCAGGCCAATCTGAACCTGCGCGAGTCACGGCTGATAAAGTCGGCCTTTGAGTTCTCCTGACCCATATTCAGCGCCCTTGAGCATTCAGCTTCTTGCCCAGCAGCGCCCAACAGGATCCCGTCAAAGGCCCTTCCCCCGAAAGCAGGCAATGCGGGGGAAACTATATGTCGAGTTTCACAACGGGT
>CAYYHF010000153.1:0-6652 GCA_964471415.1 uncultured Clostridia bacterium
GAACATATGTTCGGTAAACTCATTATATGCGGAGACTGGCGGGAAGTCAATGAAGCTGAACCTCTTCCTTGTTCAGCGCGGTCAGCAGTCTCGCCCGCCGTAAGCTTGGGTTTCACCAAATATCAATGTTAAATGAAGGGATTCATCGGAAGTTTGCGGTTGTATAGCGGCAGGAATAGGACAATGCGCGATGAATCAACTAATAAACAATGGCGCATTGTAGCCTCGCTGTTTGCGTTTCTCTGCGCATTCTGCTGCGTAGCCGCTCCCTCCCGCGCATCCTCAGCCTTCCTATCTGAACAGGGTTCCGCTTTAGTATCCATAGACGCCGTCTCACAGGACGCGAAGGCCGCCATAGCCCAGCTGGCAACTTCCGCAGGCGTTAACATCGTCATAGACGACTCGATAGGCTCCAGGGTGACGGTGCATCTTGCGGACGTTCCCTTCGACCACGCTCTCGAGACCATAGCTCGCGCCGCGGGGGCCGAAGTGGCGGTAGAGAGAGATATGTACATCGTGACGAATTCCCGCTCCTACTACGGCCCGCCTCAGGCCGCCGTAGAGCAGACGGTCTCGCAAATCCTGGATGTCTCGAATATGGACTTCTCATCAGTGCTGACGCTTGTGCAGGCAGTGGCAAAGAATCTGGAGATAGAGCCGTTCCCAGAGCTCGGCGCGGTGATGCTGCGCGGGCCGTACAGTCAAGTGAACGCGGCTAAAGCGGTTCTCGACGGATACCTGAGGGCTTTCTCGCCGTACGGCCAAACCGATGTTCAGGGCTTTCGGTTGGTGAGGCTCGCCTACGCCGATGCCTCGGAAGCGTCGATGTCGCTTCAAGGGCAGTTCCAGTCGGTCCGAATCGTGCCGGTAAGGGGTGAGAACGCCGTGGTCGTCAGCGGACCGGCTAGACATGCGGATCAGGCTGCAGCGGCGATCAAGGAACTAGATCATGCCCCTGCGCTGCTGTCGTTCGATGCGGAGATCCTGGAGGTCAACTCCGACGACATGGGCTCTCTTGGGGTCGACTGGCAGAACAGCCAGGGTCAGCCCATGTTGACGCTCACTCTCCGCGAAATCGACCCCCCGATAAGCCCGGGAACTCCCCCGGCAAGCGATGTGTTCTCAGCGAGGCCCTGGATCAGGACCTCGCTTTAGATCGTAAGCCAGATCAAGTTGCTTGAGGGTGCCGGAAAGGCGAAGGTGCTTGCGCGGCCCAGCATAACCACCTTGGAGAACAGAACAGCAAGGATGGTCACGGGCGATAGGTACACCATCGTCATCAACCAGGCCAGCGGCGGAAGCTCGTGGCAACAACTTCAGTACGTCGACTCCGGGGTCCATCTCGAGCTTACCGCAAGGCTCGACTCGGACGGAGGCATCGTTGTGACCTTGAGCCCTCGGATAAGCGCGGTCACCGGGTTTTCGAGGGAGGGGTATCCGGTGATGAGCACGCGGGAAGCGCAGACCACCGTCAGGCTACGCAACGGCGAGACTTTGGCCATCGGCGGCCTTATCAGGGACGAAACGAGCGAATCCCGGAGCGGGCTTCCCTGGCTGTCGTCTCTTGGGCTGATAGGCCGGCTCTTCGGCTCCCAAAGCAAGCAGGCGAAGCGCACTGAAGTGGTCATCCTGCTGACTCCAAGGATAGTAGGCCCGAAATAGGGCAGCAAGGGGTGGTCGACATGCCAGTTAAGCGAAACGCGAGGCTGCTGGTTTTCCTGGCCATCGCCTCGGCGCTCATCTCGTGGGGTTTTGCAGTCCGCTGCAACGCGGCGGTTCCTTCCGCGGGCGCTTCGGACGCCGTCTGGATCAGGTACATTAAGACAGATTACGGGCTGGACGAAAAGGACGTACAATCTCTCCGAGCGTCAGGGATGGGATAGCCCGACATAGCCGCCTACCTTGAGTCGCTGTATCCTCATGCGCCCATAACCATTGGAACGGACGATTTTGTCGAACTTGCCCGCGTAAGCGGCATAACTCCTCTGGAGGCCATAGAGGCGTACAAGCTTGGGGTTCGCAACCACATAGACCCCGCCTGGCTGTCTCGCCTCTACAGGGAGACGGGAAGCTGGGAACGGATCGAAACCGCCCTGGCCCACAGAGATCAGGCGAGCAAGCTCGCTTCCGAAGGAAAAACGAGAGCCGCCATCGGCCAGACCTTGGCCGGCGTGTACGGGTTGCCCTCCTATGCTATAGACCGGGCGTTTGGCATCGCAGGCGACGAAGAAACCCTGATCAACGCGATGTTCGCGTCTGAGATAGCATCTACTGACGGTCCGGTCGCGGAGATGCCCAATCTGGAGCGGCTAGTACCAGCCCTCAAGCGTTCTCCGACCGATCTTCGGCCTCTTGCTGAACCGTGGACGCTGCGCAAGTTCCCGGCGGAGCTTCTGCCCCTCGCACCTCCGTGGAGCGCTCAGGCCCGAGCGTTGACACGAGCCGCGACCACTGCAACCCCTCATGCGGCTGGATACCGCGGCGTAGACGCGGCAGGGTCGGGTTCAACGACGTCCATAGTCGATCCCAGCGTGCTTTATGGAACGAACAGGGTATCTCCGTTCAAGGCCTATTTTGGCGGCTTCGCGGAAACGGTCGATCCATCATCTGGAGCACTCGTGATTCGTCAGACGGATTTCACGCTTCCAGGGCGAGGAGGCCTCGACTTCACCCTTGCTCGGGTGTACAACAGCGGGCTTGCAAGCTTCGATCTCCCGCGAGTCAATGTCAGATACGTTCAGACAGAGGAGGACTATAGCCTGACGGAGGTCTGGGGAGATACCATTCCAAACACCTACCTGGAGAGCCGTTTCGGCTTCGGAGCGGGGTGGCGCCTTGCGTTTCCCGCAATCGAGTTTACTGACGGGCAAAAGTTCCTGCACATGGATGACGGAGGAGTCTACAAGATAGGCGGGGGAACATACTACGATGTAGGCTACTACCTGGTTGACTACGACGTGCAGGACATGACGTTCAGTGCCGATAGGACTTACACTAATCCCCTGGACGGCGTCATGTCGGAGTACAGGCTAAGGCGAAAGGATGGAACCGAATGGCTGTTCGGCGAGGACGGAAGGCTTCTGTGTATCCGGGATCGTTTCGATAACGCGATCACGTTCCGGTGTGATGTTCCGCCGGGCGGGCTTGCCCGAATTGCAGAGGCAGTCGACACCATCGGTCGCCGAATTATCTTCTCATACCAGGCCAGTCAGGTTGTCGTGACCGTGAACCCGGGCGATGGGTCGCCGGCGCAGACGTGGGTCTACTCTCTGGAGACTGCCGACCCAAGCCACAGCGACAGGAAGAAGCTCGTGACGGTCGCGCCCCCTGCAGGAAGGCCGACATCGTACGGTTACTCCGTGGGCACGACTACGTTGTGAGTCTATTGCGACCGAGTTCAGCTACGTGGGCGAGGACGGGAAACTGCCCTTGCAGGAGGTCAGGACTGTGAAGGTCGGGACCTCATCGCGCCAGGAAGTCACTAGGTACGTGTGGGACGGTCGCGGCAACCTCGCTGCGACAGTCGACCCTGCAGGAAGGAGAATCGAGAGCTGGTACGACGACAAATTCTCCCTCGTGACTATGCGGGCTGAGGAGATGACTGCGTCCAATGGGTCGAAGGCTGCAAGGGTTCTGGAAAACAAGCTCAACCCCGACAAGGAGACGGTCAAAGAGCAGTGGACCTACATGGCGCGGCCTTCGACGGGCGGCGCGATTACGCACACTGCCGACATTGCGAGGTCGGACATACCGCAGGGTAGCTTCTGGGTATGGTCCCCGGCAGGCGCCGTGACGAGCGCGACTCTCAGAATAGGGTGGTCGGTCAACTCGATTCTCGATGTGGCGGCGTACAAGATATACTTCAGGGAACTGGGCACCAGCGATTGGATCTACCACGGAGGCACACGGCACTGGGGTCTCCCTCGGCAGACGAGCTCGGACACGTGGAACATGAACCTGTCGCCGACGCCGAAGCGGTACGACATCAAGGTATCAGTGACCTACTCGCCCATCTGGATGGAATCGGCTTCTGCGATAGGACCAGGGCCGGCGTGGGCGCCCGCGAACCCAGGCGAGATATCCAGGCAGGCGTTCGAGTACGATCAGGCTCACAGATGCCTGCCGACCCGCAGTTCGATCCTGGGTTTGGGGGCTGCGGGAGAAGAGTCAGTAACCACATATCGGTACGACGATGCGTGGCGTCTCTTTTCGACTTCCGTTGAAACTCCGGTCAGCGACGCGAACGGGGCCCAGAGCGTGGTTCGGACGGAGGCAAGGTATGACGGGTACGGACGGGTGGTCCGTTACAGCAAGTACACCGTGGGCGACCCGTCGACCGGCGCGCTGTACAGCTCCTTCACCTATGATGCGATCGGTCGGCTTCTAGTCGCCCAGCGGCCTGCCCAGAGCCAGACCGGAGGCCATATGAGGTCCACGTACAGCCGCGCTCACGACGATCAGAACTTCGTAGTCACTATCAGCGATGAGCTTGGCCGCAAGACGCGGGAGACCTATGACGGCTTGGGCCGGTTTGTCCTTGCCCAGCAGAACGAGGGCGGAAATATCTGGCGTCAAGTTGCGCACGTGCAGTACGACTCGCTGGGCCGTACGGCGAGCGAATACGATGCCTTCGGCATAGCCCATGAGACCAAACACGAGTACGACGCGTTTGGGCGGAGGATCAAGACCTGCTACCCTGAGGAAGTTGACGAAAGCGAGTACGATCGGGTGTTTTCCGAGTCGTGGAGCGTCAGCGCGGGGCCTCTTCCGACCTCGCTGTACCTGCCCGCGCTTCCATCGGGCACTGGACATGCAGGCTATGACAGCGCAGTCAGGTGGGAGATAGAGAGCGCGGCAAGGAAGACATCGGAGCCTGAACACCCAACCTACCGGGGATACGACGTAGCCGGCGGGCTGATCTGGAGCGCCTCGCGGACCGGGCCGGGGCCAAGCAATTGGAGCGTGTCGTGCTACAAGTACGACGCCCTGGATAGGCGAGTCCAGCTGGGTGTACACCGAGGGGAGCACGTGGGACGGGACGGCTTACGAGTACGGCCTGCACTTCAACGCGCCGACCGCAATGGCTCTGCTTGGGGACGGAAGCCCTGAACCCAGACACGAGTACAGGTACAACAGCCGAGGCTTTGACAGCGGGCACGGCTGCGGTGGCGGTGCTGGAGCGTACAGGAAAAGTGGCTCCCGGTGCAGCAATTCCGCTGGCACTTGTGCAGGCCGCAGGCTCCATCGCAGCGTCCAGATCGGAAGGGCGACTGTCCGACATGGATGAGTACATTCGCAGCAACGTTCCATTCTACCTCCTCATCGTATCGTACGGGTGCTATGAGGTGAGCGAGACTCTGGAAGTCGACGACTCAGGGAGGCCATACGTTCGCATAGCATCCGACGAGATCGGGGGCGTGGACATGTACTATGCGGTTTTCGACCTGCAGAACGGGCCTGAGCCATACAGGCTTGCCCCGGGGGAATTCGGCACGCTTCAGGCTGCCAGCGGCTCGCCTGGCCTGTACAGCGCTGGGCAGACAGCCCAGCCGACCCGCCACGGGTTCACTCGCTGCTGAAAGTGCATTGCTCAGAGCCTCGCCGATACTCGTTCCTGCACTCCTCAGTTACTGCTCGGCGCTTGCTGCTGTGGGGCTGCACGCTGGGCGTTCAAGGGCGGTGACTATGGTGAGACGCCTGTTCCTGCTCAGGCAAGCCCGCAAGGCGGGGCTATGGACACTGACGGTGTTCGTCAGCGGATTCGCCTTCATGCGGAGTCTGAAGACCATCAAGAACGATTGGCCAGCGCCATGGGCTCAGATGTTCATTTTCATTGCGGGCGGGTACGCGGTGTTCATGGCAGCAAAAGAATCGACGATGATGCTTTCGGCCCGTGCCCGCAAGGCCACGAACAGAATTGCGCAGGCAACGGTTTTCGCCACTGTAGCGTACTTGGTGCTCCTGCTTGCCCTTGGGGTGCCGCTGCCTGGGCTGAGCCCTACTGGAAGCATGCGGACGGAACTGATTCTCGTCTATTCATGGCTATTCGCGGCCACAATAGGCGTGGACGCGGCCTATCGCACCCCCGACTCTTCGACGACCCTGATCCCCCTGGCGATGGTCGCTGAACTGGTCCGGGATGCGATCTGGGAGTATTCCGAGACGGTGATCTCGATGATAGGCTTGTTTTGGGCGAATAGGGCTAGCCAAACGGGACTGTGGACACTGTTGGCGGCCGCCGGCGGGCTATCGCTATTCTGGGCTCCAGGGCTGCTCCACGTTGCTGGCCGCTATGGATCTGGATGCCAGTGTTCGCCATTTCCCTGCGCGCGATGCGGAGAGCAGCGCGAGACACGGTGTTCACGCTCTCGGCCCGCGCTCGGAGGGTCGGGTACACTGCCGTAAGAGTCATGCTTGTTATCATGGGAATATACACGGCGATGCTGGTATTGCCGTTTGGGATTGAGCCGCCTGGACGGGGCCCAAACGGGCTCATGCTCAGGGAGGTTTTCATGCTGCAATTGCTTCTACCCCACATTGTGTCAGGCACTACTGAAGCCTACCGCATTCGACGGGCACATGAAGATTCTGATACGCCCGGCGATGAGCGCTAGAAAGAGTCCCAACCATGGCGAGGCCCTCAGGGTACTAC
>CAYYHF010000154.1:0-6616 GCA_964471415.1 uncultured Clostridia bacterium
GTCTGCCTGAGCAATTGGTCAGGTGCATGCGCGCTTCAGTGCAGGTGCTGGGGCCGCTGCTGGCCAGATTCGGCGAAGTGCAGATGCCGTATCCCGGCGGATGCCCCATTGGCTCCCGCCCCATAGATCTGCACCTCAGAGGGCTTGCCGCAATGGGCGCGCAGTTCACTGAGGAGCACGGCTACATCGCGGGTCGCGCGGATCGCCTCCGGGGAACTGAGATACATCTGGACTTTCCGAGCGTTGGCGCGACTGAGAACCTGATGGCCGCGGCGTGCTTGGCCACTGGAACCACAGTGATAAGGAACGCTGCCCGAGAGCCTGAAATCGTGGATCAGCAGAACTTTCTCACGCGGCTCGGGGCTCAGATCCGGGGCGCCGGCACCGACACAATCAGGATCACTGGCCTACCCCAGCTCGGCGCCACCACATACCCTGTGATGCCCGACAGAATACAGGCTGGGACATACATGATTGCCGCGGCCGCCACTCGCGGGGATGTCACGGTTACCGGCGTGGTTCCGGAGCATCTGGACGCGCTTTCGTCCAAGCTGGCCGAAGCGGGCGCGGCCGTGATTGTTTCGGAAGACTCTGTGCGGGTTGCGATGGGCGACAGGCCGGCTCCGATTACAGTGAAGAGCATGCCCTATCCCGGATTCGCCACCGACCTTCAGGCGCCCATGGCCGCCATGCTTACGGTGGGGCGGGGTACGTCTGTCGTCACCGAAAACATCTTCAGCAACAGATTCCGGTATGTAGACGAGCTGAGCCGTATGGGCGCTCAGATCTCGGTTGACGGCAGGACCGCCATAATCCGGCCGGTGAGCGAATTGACGGGCGCGCGGGTTGTGGCTCCGGACCTGCGGGCAGGGGCCGCGCTGATAATCGCCGGGCTCATCGCTCGCGGCGAGACCATTGTAGACGGTGTGGAGCACATTACCCGGGGCTATGACGGTATTCAGGAGAAGCTTGCATCTTGCGGGGCCTGCATAAGCTGTGATCCCAGCGCCACGAGCGCCGCGGCTTCGGCATCGTCTTCGGCCCCGGTACCGGGCTCTGCCTCGGGCTGACAGACCCGATGGAGCGCGGCCCCGCGGGCCGCGGGTGACTCGTTGACTTCCCTTTGGGCATGGTATAATGGGTCAGGCTGGTCGCGCCGGGCGGAGGTGCAAGCTGTGCCTGACTATTCTGATATATCTGAGGCGCCGGAGCATCGGCGTGTGGTGGCTTTTCCTGCTATTGTACTTGTCTTTGTGGTTCTCTGTATCGTCGCCTTCCTGCATTCTCCGTATTTTGAGATCAGGCAAGTGCGCGTGAGCGGCGCCGACTATCTCTCGGAGTATGAGGTGCTGCTGATTGCGGATGTTCCGGACGGGGCCAACGTGTTTCTCATCCCCACCAAGCAGATCACGAGAAGACTGGTCGCCACGCCAAGGATACGCAGCGCCCGGGTGGAACGGGTCATCCCCGATGCTGTCCAGATACGGTTGGAGGAGCGGACCACCGCGGTGTACATGCCGTACGGCGGATACTTTATCGATATTGACGAGTTTGGTTCGGCTATTGCCGTGACGGAGGCAATCACCGACCCGGACGTGCCGCTGCTTGTCGGGGTGACTCCCACGTACGTGGCCGTTGGCGAACGCGTCAAGCCCGAGGCCGCCGTGTCCTGCGGAGCAGCGGTTGGAGCCGCGCTGATAAGGCAGAAGATACCGAACCTATCGGAGGTGGACGTGTCCTCGCTCCAGGACGTGGTAATAAGGACGACCGATGGTATCCGTGTGCTCGCGGGCGGTTTGGAGGGCATCGAGGAGCGCATTCGCCTTCTCGACTCAATTCTGGCTTCGGTTAGGGAACAGGGTGTGCCAGTGGAGTATGTGGATGTCCGAGTGGAGGCAAAACCCGTGATAAGGGCAAGGAGATAAACCGGCGCACCTAAGAGGGAAACGGGGCAAGTTCTAGAATCATGCAACGATACGGCAACCCGGTTCGGCGCGGGCGGAGGGAGCTAGTTTGGGCAAGAAAGAGATCAAAGCCGGGCTCGACATCGGATCGAGCAAGATATGCGTAATCATATGCGAGCAACGCGACGACTTGTCCCTGGACGTGGTGGGTATAGGAGTCAGCCCGTCCGCGGGGTTGCGTCGCGGGGTGATCGTTGATATCGATTCTGCGGCCGCTGCCATATCCGATGCTGCCGCGCGCGCAGAGAACATGTCGGGCTGCGCCTTGGTATCGGCGGTGGCGAGCGTGTCCGGAGCGCACGCGGCCTCCGCATACAGCAAGGGGATTGTGGCGGTGGGCAGGCCCGACAGGGAGATCGGCCAGGACGATGTAGAAAGGGTGCTCGATGCTTCCAAGGTCGTGGCGATTCCGCCGGATCGCGAAGTCATCCATGTGCTTCCGCGAGAGTTCGTGATAGACGGATGCCGCGGCATTCGTCGCCCAGTGGGGATGTCGGGCATACGTCTTGAGGTTGAGACCTGCATAATCACTGGTTCGTCTACATCCATTCAGAACGTGCGCCGCGCCGCGGCGCGCATCGGGCTCGAGATCGACCAGCTGGTCTTGCAGCCGATCGCGGCTGCCGAGGCTGTGCTGACGGATTCCGAGAAGGATCTGGGCGCGCTCATGATCGATATCGGCGGCGCTACAACCGATGTTGCGTTTTACGTCGATGGCACATTGCAGCATACTGCGGTCATACCGGTGGGCGGGAGCCACATAACCAACGATATCGCCTTGGTGCTGCGCCTGCCCGTGGGATACGCCGAGGAACTCAAGGTGAAGTATGGCGCGGCCCGGGCGGACATGGTTGAACCCGACGAGATGTGTGGAAACGATAGTGCAGTGTCGCGCTACAAGCTGTGCCAGATAATCGAGGCGCGGGTGTACGAGATAATGGAGATGGTCAAGGCTGAAGTGGACGCTCAGGGCTTTGACAAGCAACTGCCTGCGGGAATCGTGGTGACCGGCGCTGCGTCCCTCATGCGTGGAGTTGTCGAGGCTGCGCAGGACGTACTGAAACTGCCATCGCGTCTGGGGGTGCCAACTGGGGTTTCGAGCATGGCTGATGTGGTTGCAAGCCCTGCATACGCCACTGCTCTGGGTTTGGTGAAGTACGCGTGGGGCCAATCAGCCGGGGGGTCCGCGTCCGGCAGTCGCCGCCGATCCGGCGGATTCGCGGCGAGCGTTTGCGAATGGTTCCGAGAGATATTCTCTTCATGAGGTGAGAGCGCAAGGGGGATGCGAGGTGTTTGAACTAGAGGTTGAAGTCGATCACCTAGCCAACATCAAGGTGGTGGGTGTGGGCGGGGGCGGCAGTAACGCCATAAACAGGATGATCGGCGCCGGGCTCCGAGGAGTCGAATTCATCGCCCTGAACACGGATGCTCAGGCTCTTCGTATGTCTGAAGCTCCCAGCAAGATGCAGATCGGCGAGAAGCTCACCAAGGGGCTTGGCGCGGGAGCGAATCCGGAGATCGGCAAGAAGGCTGCCGAGGAGAGCCGCGAACACCTAGGGCAGGCGCTCGAGGGCGCCGATATGGTATTCATCACATGTGGTATGGGCGGGGGTACCGGCACGGGCGCCGCGCCCATCATTGCGGAGATCGCCAAGGAGAACGGGGCACTCACAGTGGGCGTAGTGACCAAGCCGTTCGCTTTCGAGGGCAAACGCCGAATGGCACAGGCTGACCAGGGGATCTCTGCGCTCAAAGACAAGCTTGACACTCTGATAGTTATTCCCAACGATCGTTTGCTGCAAGTCGTTGAGCGCAATACCTCGATGCTGGAAGCGTTCCGAGTGGCCGACGATGTGCTTCGTCAGGGCGTTCAGGGCATCTCCGACCTGATTATCGTGCCCGGTCTGATCAACCTGGACTTCGCCGATGTCAGGACGATCATGACCGATGCGGGTTCGGCTCTGATGGGCATTGGCATCGCATCGGGCGAGAATCGCGCCGCCGAAGCGGCTCGTATGGCCATATCCAGCCCGCTCTTGGAAGCCTCGATCGATGGCGCCAAGGGCGTTCTCATGAACATCACAGGTTCGTCCAACCTGGGACTGTTCGAAGTGAATGAAGCGGCCGAGATAGTGTCGGGGTCGGCCGATTCCGATGCGCTCGTGATTTTCGGGGCCGTTATCGACGAATCCATGGGCGAAGATCTCAAGGTTACTGTGATCGCAACTGGGTTCGAAGCGGCGGCCCGCACCCAGGCCGGGCCCATAGGCCCCAGACGCCCTCAGCTGGATAGAGTTCAGATCAGGCCGCTGGGCGGCGGCGATGATCTGGATATCCCGCCTTTCCTGCGGCGTGCCAAGTAAGCGCGCCCTTGCGTTCCCGCGCTCGAACTGAATAGTCTTCGCGCCGCACTTCGGCGCGCCCGTACCTTCGCAGGCTGGGCGCGCCGCTTTTTGCGTTCCGCACTTGCCCGGTTTATCTGGTCTGCCTAAGTAGCCGGAGCGGTTGCGCCATGGCTTTTGTCCTGCGCTCCGTGCACGGAATCCTTCGCCGCGGATGTCGCCTGAAGCCGACACCGTTCGGAGTGAGACGGTGTTACAGTGAATACAATTATGTAGTGGGGGGCGCCGCAGATGATCCGCATCTATGTCGATTCACTGCTGCTCGCGGCGGGCAGCACCTTCGCCCTTGACCTGGTCGTCCTGTGGGCTGTGAAGCAGATCAGCGGCTGGGACGCGTCTGAGTCCCGTCTCCTGGGCGCAGCTGCATTCTCCACTGCGGTCTTCGTGACCCTGGTGGGCTTTGTGCAGGCGGGAGCGGGCGATGTGAGGTCCGGCGCATCGTTTGCAGTCGGACTCGCCGCGGTTGGGGGCTCACTCGTGTTGGCCTTTCCCGGGATGCCCTTGCATCGACTGGCCCGAGCGCTGGTCCTGCGATGCTTTCTGACTGCGCTGGCTGGGGGCGCTGCAACAGCTGCATACTCCGCCACCCGAGGCAGCCTAGCGGCGGCGTTCATTGTAGCTGTCGCCGCGGTAGCCTTGGCGGCCGAGGCGGGCTGGGGAGCGGTTCATCGCGGCATTCGCGATGGGCTGCTCGTGGTGCCTATCCAGATCGATTTTGGCGCCGACCGCGTGACGCTGAGGGCGCTCATCGATACTGGCAACCGACTTCGCGATCCAGTGTCAGGTAACCCCGTGATCATTGTGGAATACGGCGCCATCGAGTTCGCGCTGCCTACTGAGGTTAGAGGGGCTTGGGCCAAGTCTGGAGATGATTTTGAGGCACACGTGCGCGCAATTGCCGACTCGGCCTGGTCATCGAGGTTCAGGGCGATCCCCTACTCTTCGGTAGGACGGCAGCGGGGCATGATGGTGGGCCTGAGGCCAGACCGAGTGTATGTCGCGAACGGTAGGAGAACGGTGATTACATCGCGCGCAGTGATATGCGTTCACTCATCCGCGCTATGCCCGGACGGCAACTACCGGGCGCTGGTAAATCCGGATATATTGGCTGCCGCGTGAGTCTGCATGGGAGGCTTGCTCACATGGAGATAATCGAGAGAGCCCTCTGTATGGCTCGGCTTCTGCTCATAAAGATCCTGGGCAGGCTGGCTATCACGGAAGACGACTCAGTCGGCTATGTGGGAAGCCATGAGACGCTTCCAGCGCCGCTCACTCCGGAGGAGGAGGCTTGCCTGATCAATCGGCTTGTGGACGGAGCCGACGATGTCCGGGCCGAGCTGGTTGAGCGGAATCTGAGATTGGTCGTATACATCGCTCGTAAGTTCGAAAGCACTGGGGTTGGTGTAGAGGATCTGGTATCGATCGGCGCCATCGGCCTGATCAAGGCGGTTAACACCTTTGATCCGGCCAAGCGGATCAAGCTTGCCACGTATGCGTCCAGGTGCATAGAAAACGAGATTCTCATGCACCTTCGCAAGACCAATAGGTTTCGCAGCGAGGTCTCGTTCGACGAACCGCTCAACATCGATTGGGACGGCAACGAGCTCCTCCTTTCGGATGTGTATGGAACTGATGACGACATGATATACAAGGCCATCGAAGATGAGGTCGACCGAGCTCTGCTCAACGAGGCCTTGGCCGGCCTCAGCTGCAGAGAGAAACGGATTATGGAGCTCCGATTCGGCTTTTGCGATGGAGCCGAAAGAACGCAGAAGGAAGTAGCGGATCTGCTTGGCATTTCGCAATCATATATATCCAGGCTCGAGAAGAGAATCCTGATCAAGCTGAGGCACGAGATAGCCAGAGCGGAGTGATACGCCTTTGCATCACAGCGCGCCCGCCCGCGGGAAGAGTACGCGGGACGGGCGCGCTGTCGCATTGGCGCACAATTCGCGCATGTCGCGCAGAATAAAGCTAGCTCATCGGAGCAATACTCTTATTGCTGGGCAATGCGAAGTTGAGATTGTGGGGTTGTTCGGAAATGGCGCTGAATAAGGTAGAGATCTGTGGTGTCAACACCTCGAAACTCCCTGTGCTGTCGAGCGCTAAGATGAGGGAACTTCTGGAGGCAGTGCACGATGGCGACGAGGAAGCCCGCGACAGGCTGATCTACTGCAACCTTCGGCTGGTCCTATCGGTCATCCAGCGCTTCACCAACAGGGGCGAATACGTGGACGACCTGTTCCAGGT
>CAYYHF010000155.1:0-6551 GCA_964471415.1 uncultured Clostridia bacterium
GAACAACAAAGACCTGTGTGAATTGATCGAGGCTCTCCTTCGGGAAGAGGAGGACCTGGAGCTTGTGGGCGTTGCGTACGATGGGGTGCAGGGTATCGATATGATCGTCCAGACCCGGCCGGACGTTGTTCTTCTAGACATTATCATGCCATATCTTGACGGAATGGGAGTTCTGAGCCAGCTTGACGATCTCGGACTTGAGCATCGCCCACGGATCGTGGTTCTATCGGCATTTGAAGAAGAGGACATGGTGCGCAGATGCGCCCGACTTGGCGCCGATTACTACCTTTTGAAACCGTTCGATCGCGACAACCTCGTAAGTCGCATACGGCAGGTGGTGCAAGTTGAACCTGTCGCCGCAAGGTCCAAGGTAGACAGGGTCTATTCAGCGCGGGAGCGCGCCCGTGAGCGGGAGGCCGACCGCAGGCCCAAAGGGGCTCAGTTCGATCTGGAGACGGAGACTACTCGGATTCTGTATAATCTGGGAGTACCTACATACTTCAAGGGATACTGCTATATCAAAGAAGCCATCATTCTGGTAACTCGGGACATTGGCCTTCTGGGCGCGGTTACCAAGTCTCTCTACCCCAAAGTGGCCGAGAAATACGGCACTACTCCTCTCATCGTGGAGGCGGCTATCAGGTATACTATCCAGAAGACATGGAAGCAGGGTAATCCTGACTCCATTAACAAGGTGTTTGGATATGCAGTCAACCTGCGGGACGGCAAGCCTCCGACCAACTCGTTTTTCATAGCCAAAATAGCCGAGGAGCTCCGGTTGGAGATGCTCGAGCGCGCCCAGTGAAGTCCAGGCCTCTTAGATTATCCGGCGAATGCGGCGGGTCTTATGCAGATCCGCCGCTGATTATTGCGGATTACGTTGCGGTATAGTATAATCCCACTTAGGCTATGAGGCATGATCAGCCTTCTCTGCCCATTTTGGGGGTGTACCTGCATGAGCATTGAAGCTATCGACCGTATTCGAGATGTTGAGCGGGAAGCTGATGAGATCATCCGAAATGCCCATGATGAGGCCAAAGCGCGCGTTGAGGCGGCCGAAGCCGCTGCGAATCTCGCTCGCCGACAGGCGGCGGAGAAGGCCCGCATCGAGGCCGTAAAGATCACAGGCGCCTCCGCGGCCCGCATCAAAATCGAAGCAGACAAAGCCCAGAAACTCATTGAAGCACGTGTGAGTGAAGTGAACAGTACCGCGAAGACCAATTGGGGCAAAGCGCTGGAGCTAGCGGTCCGGAAGGTGTTGAGCTCGTTTGGCGATCTCTGAGATGAGAAGGGTTGCCATTTTGGGCCACGAGTCCGAGATCGGCAACGTAACCAGCGCCCTGCAGCGTCTTGGGGTTCTCGAAGTAAGCGCTTTCACCGACGATAGCTCGGAGGCCGGCACGGCCGACCTCGCGTGTCCTTGCGACCCCTCCTCCCGCCTTGCGCAGGTAGATGGCTTGCTGTCGGAAGTGAAGCATTCCATCGATGTCATGGGCCGGCATCGTCGGATACCCAAGAACGTCATCGAGAATTTCGTCGGCTATCGCCTTTACCTGACTGATGACGAATGGCAATCTTACATTGAAGACGGCGCCGACAATGCCCACCGAATCTACGCCATGACAAGGGCGGTTGAGCAATCTCTGGCAGATCTGGCCGCCGCCGAAACCCGTATCATCACATCAATCGAGTATCTTGAGCCCTGGACGGCGCTGCGCGTCCCTCTTGAGCAGTTCGTTTCGGGCAAGTACATCGGATTGGCGCTGGGCACGGCCGAAACGCGTTCTTATGAAGACGGGCTTTTGGAGGCAGAAGAAGCAGTGTCGGGTCTGTCATGGGACGTGGTCGCCGCCGACAAGGACAAGGTCTATCTGGCAGTGGCGTATCCTATGAGCGTTGCCGACGATGCCATGCGCGCGCTGGCGCAGGCAGGGTTCGCCAAGGTCGGCTTTGAGCAGTATGCGGGCATTGCGTCCGACATCATCGTTGGGCTTGAGAAGGACTTGCAGTCTTTGGAAACCAAGCGGGCTCTGATCGAGAAGGACATCGATGTCTTGGTAGAGGAACGACCGCGCGCGTTCGCGCTCTATGATTTCTACGCGTTGGAACGTGCCAGGCTTGAGATGATCAAGAACTACGGCGGGACACAGCGCGTTTTCGTCGCTCAAGGATGGGTGCAGCTGAAGCGCCTTGACGAGCTGCGCGCAGCCATGGAGGGATTGGCCGACGACATAGTTGTGCTGGATCGACCTCCCCGCGAGGACGAAGAGCCCCCAGTAGAACTGGAGAACAACAGGTTCAGCTCGGCGTTCGAGCCCGTCACCAAGATGATGGGCTATCCGATGCCCGGATCTTTGGACCCCAGCCCGTTTCTGGGTCCGTTTTTCCTTGTCTTCTTCGGGCTCTGCATGACAGACGCCGTCTACGGCATAATCATAGCCGCCTTGGCCTACTGGCTCATCGGCCAGACTCGCCCGCGCGGCATGGGACGGCAATTCCTGAACCTGCTCATCATGAGCGGGCTTGCCACGGTGTTCGTCGGCGCGATGCTGGGCGGATGGGCAGGCGACCTGCTGCAGCGCCTTTTCGGTTGGCGCACGGCCATTTTGTTTGACCCGATGGAGGAGCCTACCAAGTTCCTCATTCTCTCCTTCGTCCTCGGCGTGATCCAGATTTACACAGGCATCATTCTCAAGGCCTACGATAACGCGCGCCGCGGCGATTGGGCTTCAGCCCTGTTCGACCAAGTGTTCTGGCTTGTGTTCCTCACGAGCATCGGCCTTGCGCTGGGCGGCAGATTCCTGGGCCCCAATGGGCCGGCTATCGCATCGGCAGGGCAGAAACTCCTGCTCGCATCGGCGATAGGCCTCATACTGACGCAGGGCCGTAACCAGAAGAACCTGATCATGCGCATCGGCTCCGGCGTGCTATCGCTGTACAATACTACTGGGTATATCAGCGATGTAGTGTCCTATGCCAGGCTGTTCGGCCTGGGATTCACCAGCACCGTACTGGCATCGGTTATGAACGACCTCATGCTCAGGCCGGCCGGCATACCCATTGTCGGCCCAATTATCGCTGCCGTTGGATTGGTGTTTGGCCACCTGTTCAACATACTCATCAACATCATAGGCGCTTACGTCCATTCCAGTCGTCTTCAGTACGTGGAATTCTTCGGCAAGTTTTTTGAGGCTGGAGGGCGCAGGTTCATGCCGTTCGGCATCTCCACCAAATACGTAGATGTGGAAAACGCGAAGGGGGCATAGTACATGGAAGGCTTTCTCGGCACAATTCTGGGTTTCTTAGGAGTGGCGCTGGCCATCATCACGCCCGGAATCGGATCATCGCTCGGCGTTGGGCTAGTAGGTCGGTCGGGAGCGGGAGTCGTTACTGAAGATCCCGACAAGTTCGGTTCGATCCTGCTTCTCGAGGCTATCCCGGGCACACAGGGTATTTACGGCTTCTTGACTGGGCTGATGATCATGATCAAAATCGGCGCTCTCGGGGGCGGACTCAGGGCTCTGACAGTAGCGCAGGGCGCGCAGCTTGTGATGGCGGCTTTGCCTATCGCCCTGGTGGGCTGGATATCGGCCATAGCTCAGGGGAGAGTGGCCGCGGCCGGTGTGGGCATCGTTGCGAAGCGACCGGAGGAAATGGGCAAGGCCGTTATCCTCGCGGCGATGGTCGAGACTTACGCGGTGCTGGCTCTGCTAGCAAGCCTGCTTTTGGTCTTCTCGGTAAACGTCTGATTCTCCGGGAGTTGATGACATGCGTAATCTAGATAGGCTGGCGACTCGCATCATTGACGAGGCGCGCGTCAAGGCCAACGACATCCTGAAAGATGCCGATGCTCGCTGCGCTGTCCGGGCCGATGAGGGTAGGAAGCGGGCCGACGAGATATACAAGACGACCATCGAAGCGGCGACCGCCGCGGCGGCTGAGGAAGAGAGGCGTGCGCAGATTGCGCGCTCTCTAGACGTGCGCAATGCCGTCCTTCGCGCCAAGGGGGATATGGTGGACGCGCTCTTGTCGGAGATACCTGCCAGGATACATGCCCTTCCCGACCAAGAATACCGGGCTCTCATTCAGAAGATGATGATAGATGCCGCTCCGGCGGGCGAGGACGAGGTGGAGGTCGTGGCGGCCGCTCCCGACCGCAAACGTATAGACGCTGCTTTCGTGGCGAAGGTCCAATCGGAGCTGGCTTCGCGCGGCCGCAATATCACGCTCAGGCTGGCCGGTGAAACGCTGGACCTTACGGGCGGTTTCGTAATGAAGGCGAGCGCTATGGAAATAGACTGTTCGCTCGAAGCCTTGCTAGCCGCGAGCCAGGACGAGCTTGCCCCGCTGGTGGCGGAAGCACTGCTTGGGAGGTAGACGCGGTGGGCTTCGACGGAAGGTTCGCATACGTTGTCGGGCGGGTCAGGGCGCTCGAGAACCGCATGATAGACCAGGCCCGGTTCAGTAGAATGATTGACGCCGAGGGCCCCGAGGAGCTGGCGCGTATCTTGAGCGAGACGGAGTACTCCCTCGCTCGCGATCTGGGGCCGGAGCGCTATGAGGAGATAATCCACGGCGAGTTGGCGCGAGTGCACGCGCTCATAGAGGACATTTCGCCCGACCCCGTCCTGACGGGGGTATTCCGCGCGCGGCACGATTTCCACAACATGAAGGCCCTGCTCAAATCCAAGCTGGCACGGCGCGATGCAGGGCTTGCTGTAGAAGAGGGCGGCGGCGTCACGGGCCTTGGCAGGCTTGATCCCGCTTGGTTGGGCGCAGTTGCCGACATGCTGGCGACTGCGGGCGATGAGATTCAGACGGGTTTCGCGGCGGACGATGGCGGAGGCGACGAGGACGGCCCTTCGGCTTGGCAGCGCGCTGAGGATCTTGAAGGCGCGGTCACCCGGGCTGCTCGGCGGGCTTTGGCATCGTATGAAGCGCACGGACATGACCCGCAGTATCTTGACCTGGTGTTCGACAGGGAATCATTTGATTATTTCTATCAGGTGGCCCAGTCGCGGCGGGCGGATTTCCTCATGGGTCTGGTTCAGACCACGGCCGACCTCACCAACGTTCTGATTTGTATGAGGTTGCGTCTGATAGGCAAGTCCGCCGATTTTGCCCGGGACGCGCTGCTTCCCCGGGGCAGTGTAGACGCAGATGCTCTACTCGCCGTCTATGGCGAGCCGGACGATGCGTTCTGGTCTTTCTTCAAACATACGCCGTACGATCGCCCCGTGGACCAGGCTCTTCGGGCCTGGCGCGATAGCGGGTCGCTGTCGGCGTTCGAGAACGTGATACGAGCGGAGCTTGCACGCGCGGCTGCCGAGGGGCGAATGACCGACATGGGATATGAGCCTGTGCTGGCTTACCTGATGGCGCGGGAGGGCGAGGCCGACAGGTTGCGTCGGATTTTCGTGGGCAAGCTCAACAGGCTGCCCGCGGAGATCATTCGCGAGAGGCTGTGTGGTACGTATGCATAAGATTGCTGTTATCGGCGACGAAGATTCAATCCTGGGCTTTCGAGCTTTGGGCGTGTCGGTCTTCCCTGTAAGAAGCGGCAAAGAGGCGGAGACGGCGCTGCGGTCGGCTGCGCGCCAGGGCTACGCCGTGATATATATCACCGAAGGCTATGCAGGCGAGATTATTGACGCGATGACCGAGTATGGCCGGAAACCGCTGCCTGTGGTGCTGACCATCCCCGACTTTCGGGGCAACCGCGGCGCGGCTATGGAGAAGATACGACGGACAGTGGAAAAAGCGCTCGGCGCCGACATCTTGTTCGGGAAAGAGGGGAATGCCTGATATGAACTCCGGGACGAAGACGGGAACGATAATAAAGGTTTCAGGGCCTCTGGTCGTCGCTGAGGGCATGACTGGGGCCAAGATGTACGATGTCGTGCGCGTCTCCGAAAGACGGCTTATAGGCGAGATCATCGAGATGAGGTCTGATCGCGCTTCTATTCAGGTTTATGAGGAGACTGCCGGGCTTGGGCCGGGCGAACCGGTCTACACCACCGACGAGCCTCTCAGCGTCGAACTCGGCCCCGGCCTCATCGGCTCCATATACGATGGCATACAACGGCCGCTGGACCGCATCCGCGAAGCATCGGGAGACCGCATCGCGCGCGGGGTCGAGGCCCCCGGGCTCGACCGCAACCGGGAATGGGAATTCGTGCCTCGTGCGCGTGTGGGCGATTCGGTCAGCACCGGCGACATCCTCGGCACAGTGCAGGAGACCCCTGTCGTGGAGCATCGGGTCATGGTTTTGCCGGGCGTGTCGGGCAAGCTTGAGTGGATCCACTCCGGCACAGCCAAGGTTACGGATGTCATTGCCCGCATCGCCTCCGATGAGGGTGTGCGCGAGATCTCAATGATGCAGAAATGGCCGGTGCGGCGGGGCCGCCCCATCGGGCAGAAGCTTACGCCGGAGCAGCCCATGGTGACCGGTCAGCGCGTGCTTGACACGTTTTTCCCGGTGGCCAAGGGGGGCACGGCCTGTATTCCGGGGCCGTTCGGATCGGGCAAGACCGTGGTCCAGCACCAGCTGG
>CAYYHF010000156.1:0-2052 GCA_964471415.1 uncultured Clostridia bacterium
CGCCCGGCGGTGGAGAAGGCTATGAAGAAATCCCCGGACCCATTGCTGCTGTAGAAACCGGTGCGGGCAAGCCCAAGGCCGGCTCGCTTCGCTAGCCGCTCCAGCTGCCTCTGATCGAGAGGAGCATCGGTGGCCACGATGATCATGACGGATCCATCGGGGTTGCTGAGATCGGGGTCTGCACCGTCAGCATCCCCGGTTTCAGGTGTCTCATAGGGAAAGTCCGCACTGTTCGAGTAGCGCCCGAGTTCGCGTCCGACCGGCGCGCCATTCACTGTGAGCACGCCGTCGAAGTTGGTCTGGACCAGCACTCCGACTGTGTAGCCGCCGCGTTTGGGCGGAAGCGCCCTGGACGATGTGCCTATGCCGCCTTTCCATCCCATGCACACGCTTCCCGTGCCGGCCCCGACCGACCCTTCGTCAACGGCGCCGGACCTGGCGTTGGCTATCGCTTCAAATACGTGCTCCTTTCGGACATGACGGCCCTGGATATCATTGAGGATACCGTCATTGACCTCCCCAACGACCGGGTTGACAGTTCCCGTTCCAATGCCTATCTGGGGGTTGTTCTTGATGGACCACTCAATCAACGCGTCTGCCACGATCGGGGCGTTCAGAGTGTTAGTGAGCGCTATGGGCGTCTCCAGGTTACCCAGCTCATTCACCTGGTGTAGGCCGATCGACTTGCCGAACCCGTTGAGTACATACGCCGCGGCAGGGGCCTTCTCCTCAAACAGGTTTCCGCCGTGCGGGAGAACCACGGTTACCCCGGTCCTGACAGGGCCGCGTCCCGGAACCAGTCTCCCTTCCCCTTCCACTAGCGTAACGTGTCCTATCCTCACGCCCCGAACGTCCGTGATGGCATTCCACCGACCCGGTATGAACATGCCGATGTCTATCCCAATGTCCCGAGCGCGGGGCCGGGCCCCAGTCGCATCCGTCACCTTGGCTGTTCCCCTCCCTGTCCTTCGCCTTACTTCCAGGCCTTCGCCTCAGGTCTTTCGATCCCGCGCATCGGCCTCGTCCGTCTGTCTCTCACCTTTCTTCACTTTCTTGCTACATATTCGCCTTCCCCGCCAAGTCACCTTGGATCGCTGCGCGCATGGAGCTTTCCGCTCTTACGACCCAGCTTCCTCTACTAGCGCCTGAACCTCCGCAAACGACAAGCCGTGCTCCTTTGCGATCCGGGCAACATCCTCGTACTCCGCTTTGGACTTGGCAACGCCCCATCCGGTCGATGTTTTGACTGCGACGGGCCCATAGGGCGTTGATACCGTGCGGGTTTCGCGATGCAGGGTGTACCTGCGGCTGACTATCTCACGGACGCCCAGGGTGGTCGTATGCCGGAACAGCATAGCAGCCATCGCCTCCGCCATCTCACAACGGCACATGCACACCAGCAGCACGCCAGGACGGCTTTTCTTCATGCCGATGGGAATAGTGTAGACATCAAGAGCGCCTTCTTGAAACAGCAGTTCCTGAACAAAACCGATGGCCTCCGGCGTCATGTCGTCCAGATTGCAGCACAGCTCAGACACCTCTCCCGTACCGCCCTCGATGACGCCCAGGCTAGCTCGCACACAGTTGGCCGCCTCGAAGTCCTTCCTACCCATACCGTACCCAACGGCTGAAACGGTCATCACCGGCATGGCTCCAAAGGCTGCTACAAAGTGCTTCAGCAGCGCAGCGCCGGTTGGGGTGCAGAGTTCCCCGCGAATACCGCCTCCATAGACGGGCACTCCCTTTAGGATGTGCGCGGTAGCCGGCGCGGGCACGGGCAGTACTCCATGAGCGCAGCGGACCTGACCGCTTCCAACATGGACGGGGGACGCCAGAACCCGTTCGGCGCCAAGCTCCTCCATCAGCATGCAGACGCCGACAATGTCCGCCACGGCGTCCATGCTTCCCACCTCATGAAAATGGATCTGATCAACCGGTCTGCCATGCACGCTGCTCTCGGCCTCGGCAATCAAGCGATACACCGCCAGCGCGTCTGCACGCACCTTCTCCGAAACAGGCAAGCTCCCGATGAGATGCTCGATCTCATGCATA
>CAYYHF010000156.1:2152-6547 GCA_964471415.1 uncultured Clostridia bacterium
TGATCATGGTCATGTTCCTGGTGGTCATGGTCATGCTCGTGGCCACTGTGACCCACATCGGCACTCGTCTCTTCCTCACCGTTAATCGTGATCCTAACATGGGTGCCCATGATGCCGCATTTCACGGATGGTTGCGCAACCGCCCATACGCCTGGGATTCCCAGCGAGTTGAACCGCCCCAAGAAGTCGTCCGGATCCGGATGCAGTTCCAAAAGGGCAGCCATCAGCATATCGCCGGCGGCCCCCATGTTGCAGTCCAGGTAGATCGCTCTCACTTTGATCCCTCCATGTGATTGATCATGCTGGCCAGATATCCAGCGCCGAATCCATTATCGATGTTCACCACGCTCACCCCGCTGGCGCAGGAATTGAGCATAGAAAGAAGGGCGGAAAGCCCGCCGAATGACGCACCGTAGCCAACGCTCGTCGGCACCCCGATCACAGGGCAGTCGGCAAAGCCGCCGATGACACTGGCCAAGGCGCCTTCCATCCCCGCGATGGCGATGATCACCTTGGCGCTCATGATCTCATCTAGGTGGGCAAGAAGCCGATGAAGCCCCGCCACACCCACATCGTAGACGCGGACAACCGTATTGCCCAATGCCTCCGCGGTAAGGGCCGCTTCCTCTGCCACCGGCATGTCACTCGTGCCTCCGGTAGCCACCACAATCTTCCCGATTCCATCCGGGGCTGGTAGCTCGCCGATCACGCCCATACGGGCTATCTCATGGTAACGCAGGGCGTAGCTGCTTCCCAGCACACCTGCCGCCTCAAGAGACAGCCTGGTGATCAGGATAGTCCTCTTCTCCCTGGCCAGCATCGCTGATGCGATCTGGGCGATCTGCTCCGGCGTCTTGCCTGCGCCGTAGATCACCTCCGCCACTCCCTGCCGCAACGCGCGGTGATGGTCTAGTTTGGCAAAGCCGATATCCTCAAAGGGCTGCATCTTCAACTTCAGCACAGCATCGGCCACTGACAGTTCTCCGCCTCGCACCAGTTCAAGTATGCGGCGGATCTCACTCTGGCTCATTTCCGTCACTCCTTCGACTGCCGGCCGGCCATATCCAACAGCACAGCGGAGAAATCCAAAGTAAGCGCCTTCAAGATCGCTTCCCTCAGCGTCAACGCCGCGTGCATCTGCGCCGGCGCCAGCTCAAGCCGGGCGGCCTCTCCCAGAAGGCGCACTCGAAAGTCGATAAACCCCATTTCAAACAGAGCGTCCTCCGCCCGTTCCACCCGCGCCAGCAGTTCCCCTGTAATAGGCACTCCGGCGGGAATGCGAGTGGCAAGGCAGGCGTAGGCAGGTTTGTCCCAGGTAGACAAGCCCGCCTCTTTGGACAGCCTCCTCACTTCGCTCTTGGTGATGCCGCACTCCCGCAGGGGAGATCGCACGGATAGTTCATGCAGGGCCCGCATGCCCGGACGGTCGCCGATATCGTCGGAGGCATTGGTGCCATCGATCAGCACCAAGTAACCATCGGCCGCTGCCTGCTCGCGCAGTAGCCCAAACAGCGCGGACTTGCAGTAGTAGCAGCGGTCGACGGGGTTGGTCGCTACGTTGGGGACGGAGAGAATATTGTGGTGGACTACGGTCACAGCCGTGCCGAGCTGCGCAGCAAGGCGCAGAGCGTTGTCCAGTTCAGACTGGGGCTGAAAGGCGGTCTTGACGTAGTAGGGCCGTATATCGGCGCCGTAGTGCAGACCAGCATAGAGAAGGTAGGATGAGTCAACCCCGCCCGAGAAGGCGAGGGCAACTCGAGGGTTCTCGCGATAGAAGTCCTGCAGACAGGGGGTTTGCTGCTGCATTCAGCATCCTCCTTGATATGGTAGTGGGATTGCCTCAACACCGCAGTCGTCCATGGTTTTCTCGTTGTACAGCAGTTCGGCAGAGGCTCCGTCTGCGAAGATCCTTCCGCTTTTCAGCAGAATCGCGCGATCACACACCTGGGCCGCGAAGGAGATGTCGTGCGTTGCAATCAGTTTGGCGTGCGGGAGCCTGCCAAGCAGGTTGATCAGGTTCCTCCTTGCCTTAGGATCAAGAAAGGCAGTCGGTTCGTCAAACAGCATGACCATCGGCTCCATCGCAAGAACAGTGGCAATCGCGGCCGTCCTCTTCTCTCCCGCGGAGAGCTTCAGGGAAGACCTGTGTTTCAGGTGGGCTATACGCAACTCCCGCAATTGGCGATCTACACGCTGTTCGATCTCCCCCTCCGCGATGCCGTAGTTCCGCAGTCCGAAAGCCACATCATCGTAGATCGTCGGCATGAACAACTGGTCGTCAGGGTTCTGAAACACCACACCAACTCGCCGGCGGATCTCGCCGACAGTCTCCCTGCAAAGGCGCACATCGCCAACACTGACTTCGCCCTTTGACGGGATAACGCCGACCAAAGATAGGATCAGGGAGGTCTTCCCCGCTCCGTTGGCGCCGATCAGCGCGGCCGTTTCGCCATCCGCAAGGGAGAGACTGATATCGTCGATGGCCTTCGTGCCGTCTGGGTAGACCACCGACAGGTTCTGTACATCGATCACAACAGCACCGTTCCTATCCATCGGGAGAGCATCCCTGGTATATCGACGAAGCGAAGCAGCAGCGACAGCCCGCATGTGACCGCGAGAAAGCAGTAGTCCTTCGCCTTCATGGGAGCGCTGATTCTGCATCCGTCTTTCAGCGCATAGCCCCGGCATTTCATGGCGCTGTAAACCCGCTCCGCTCGGTCAAAGCTTCGCAGAAGCAATTGCCCGACAAAACTGCCCATATCCCTCATCTGCAGTCCCTTGTCGGAATTCCCGCGCAGTTGGTACGCGGTGTACATCGAGCCTGCTTCTTCAACCAGCGCTCCGACATAACGATAGGTCATCTCGAAAAGAGTCACGAACAACTGCGGCGTCTTCATCCATCGCATCTGGGCAGTCAGCTCGGTGAAAGGCGTCACCGAAACAAGAATCAGGACTCCGACCACACAAAGGACGGTGCGGAACACCAGTGTGAAGAGGGAGACAACACCCCGGCTCACTACGATGCCGCAAAGACCGAGCATAGGTGCACGGTCGAGGACCGCGTTGGATACTCCGGCGAACAGGCAAAACGGCATGGCCAGCATCGCCCGCTTCAGCAAGAGGGAATAGGGGATTTCGGCCAGCGCCATCATGACCGCTGGGTAGAACACGTATGGAACCATTCTTTCAAGATCGTACCTGCCGAAAGAGGCCACGGTCACAACATAAACGAAGGTGGCCACTATCTTGGCAGACGGATGCAAGGCATGGACACACGTATGCTTCCCAGAGAGTTGCTCCAAGGAGTAAATCTCGCTGACCTTGCTCTGAATGCTCGCCATAGCACTGACCCCCAGGGCGATCCCATGCTCGGGGTTCGTCTAGACCGTTGCTTCAGCCTTTCCCTTTCTCCCTTTCGCTTTGGAGATCACAAGACCTGCAGCGCCGGCGAGCAGGAGGGTCATGGCGCTCCCCACGATTCCCGCGATGGAGGTGCCTGTTGCAGATCCGTCTTCGCCGGCGGAAGCATAGTCATAGTCGGGCATGAAGGCTGTGCTCTCCTGAATCGCCGCTGCGCTGTCGAAGACGCCGCCCTGTGCCTCCAGTTCCGTGGTTCCCGCCACCTTCTCCATCGACCATTCAAGACCATCGGGATAGACGGAAGCGAATATGGACAGGAGTCCACCCACGACAAGGGTGATGACAGCCAGTGTCGCAAGGACTTTCTTCATCGACACATCGGCGCCGATGCGGGTTCTGTTCCCGGCGCTTTCCAGTATCTCCGGGCGCATGCTGTGAACAAAGCCAAGGATAGCTGCGGTTACGATTCCCTCAACAAGCCCGATTGCCAGGTGAATCGGCAGCATCATCAGGACAAACTTGGAGAATGGAAGCTCAGTGATCCCAGACAGCAAAGTCTCAAGTACTACACAGAACGCGCCGAGTTCCAAGCTGACTACTACCGATACCATAGACGCGGCGGCAATGCTCCTCGATGTCATTCCCTTCCTTACGATGGGCCTGAAGATGAGCGGGTAGACTATGAGGCATGGTATGACGCCCATGTTGAAGATGTTGCAGCCTAGCGCCAGTAACCCACCGTCAGCGAAGAACAAGCACTGGATGATCAACACCGCCGCGATTGAAAGAAGAGCCGGGAAACCGCCTAGCAGTGCAGCCAGCAGAATACCTCCCCCGATATGCCCGCTTGAACCTGTTGCCGGGATTGTGAAGTTGATCATCTGTGCAGCAAACACAAAGGCCCCGGCGACAGCCATGACGGGAATCTTCTTCTCACACAGATCATCCTTCTTGATCTTCGCGGTTGAGTGGGCGAGCGCACCAATGCTGACTGCATACATTGCCGTTCCTACCGCGGGAGATAGCAGCGCATCC
>CAYYHF010000157.1:0-6356 GCA_964471415.1 uncultured Clostridia bacterium
AGGGCAGGTTTGCAGATGCCTATGATGTGATCTGCGAACTGAACCCGCTGCCATCCGTGTGTAGCATGATCTGTCATCACCCCTGCGAAGAGGAATGCAAGCGAGGTCTGTTGATCGATCAGCCCATCGCCATACGGGCGCTGAAGCGTTTTGTCACAGACACAGCGCTTCCGCGAGAGGTCAAGTTCGTGCCGCGCTATGACATCAGAGTTGCAATCGTTGGGGCCGGCCCGGCAGGGATTACGGCAGCGTTTGATCTGGCGAAAAAAGGCTACAAAGTTGTGGTGTTTGAAGCAGGTCCCGAGCCCGGCGGCATGATGAGAAAGGGCGTCCCCGACTTCAGACTGGATAAGTCGCTTCTCCGGTCCGAGATAGCGCGACTTGAGGCAGCGGGGATCGAGATCGTCTACAACACGATTGTGGGCAAGAACCCAACCATTGACGATCTTTTGAAGGACGGTTTCGCAGCTGTTCTGATAGCAGTCGGCGCGGCCAAAGGCATGATTCTGCCGATAGAGGGCATCCAAGCTGAGCAGGTATACGATGCTCTCAGCTTCATGGAAAGAGTGAATGCCCAGACTCCCGTGGAGATAGGCAAGAGAGCGATTGTGATCGGCGCCGGTTCGGTGGGTATCGACACAGCCAGGACGCTACTGCGATTGGGAGTAGAACAAGCCACTTGCGTCTGCGTCGAGTCCGAAAACACGATTCCCGCTCCGGCGTGCGAAGTGACAGACGCCAAAGAAGAAGGGGTCGAGTTCGTAACGGGCGCTGCCCCGATCAGAATCGGCACTGAATGGTTCACTGTCAGGGAAGTCGAGTTCAGAAAGGTCGAGAAGATAGAAACGGATGCACATGGGCGTCTGCATCCGGTCACAGCAGCCGGTACGGAGTTCGCGTTGGAGGCGGATACGGTGATATTCGCCGTGGGTCAGCACGCCGATGTCAGCATCCTGGCGCGCCAATCCGATCTCCAACTGGACGATGCCTCTAGGCTTGTCGTCGACGAGGCAACGCTGATGACCGCCAAAGACCGGGTCTTTGCTGCAGGCGATGTAGTGGCGGCCAGGGGCTCTGTCATAGAGGCGATGGCATCCGGAAGGAAAGCCGCTTTGGCCATTGACAACCTGATCGCCGGAAGAGAATTGAGAGAAAGAGAACACCGTCTCAATGCTGCGGAGGTCAAAGAGAAGATCTTCCCCGCGCAGCTGGAGAAGCTGCCTTTCCAGGCGATTCCCAAGTTGAGGCACAGAGATACCAACGACCAGGTTGAGCTGGCCTTTACCGAGAGACAGGCGCTACTGGAGGCGAAGCGATGCATGAAATGCGGATTTGAGCGTGTGGACGAGACCAAGTGCATTGGGTGTGGCGCGTGCGTAGAGCTTTGCCCCAAGAATGCCATTTCACTCGTGAGAATCGACGCACGGGAGGGAGAATGAATGAAAACGCTACACCGCGATGTCATAGTGGTCGGCGCCGGTCCCGGCGGTTCGGCCTGCGCTTCTTACCTGTCGCGGGAAGGAGTGGACGTACTGCTCGTAGATAAGGAAACATTCCCCCGCGACAAACCGTGCGGCGATTGCCAATCCGGTTTCACATATGGCCACCTAGAGGATCTGGGGGTTCTAGATGAAGTCATCTCCAGGGGATTCGAGAACAGAGGGATCTTGCTGACGTCCCCCGATTACTCGAAAGTGGCTCTGGAGGCGCCCACTAAGGGCATGAGGTTTAACACACCGCGGCGGATATTCGATGACATCATGAGGAGAAACGCCATAAGGAACGGCGCCGAGATGCTGGAGCAGTTCTGGGTCTACGATGTCATCCGCGAGGATGGATTCGTGAAGGGAGTAAAGGCGAAATACCAGGGCGAGTACATCGAACTGCGTTCCAAGATAGTGATCGGGGCCGATGGCGCTCATTCAATAGTGGCTAGGGCTATCGACATGTTCCCCGATGAGGATTCAGATGTTGCCGTTGTGGGCAGGTGCTATTATTCCGATGTTGCCCTTGAGGGGTTCAATGAGATTCATTTCGACAAGAACGTGCTTCCCGGATACGTATGGGTGTTTCCCGAAAGAGACAACGTTGCCAATGTAGGACTTGGGTTCAACCGGGATCGCTATACGGAAGGCAAGACGCTCCAAGAATACCTGGAGATCTGGATAGAGAGCAGCCCCTACGGGAAAGCGCTGAAGGGCAAAAAGAGAATCGGCACATTCAAGGGTTGGAGAATCCCGTCTGGCGCTCAGGCCATGGATAACTACGCTGCAGGAGTCATGCTGATCGGAGACGCCGGCAGCATGGTTATGCCTCTGACCGGCGAGGGAATTGGGCCGGCATTTGAAACGGCCAAGTTCGCCGCGGAGGTCTCCATGAAAGCCCTGAAAGCAGATGACTTCTCGGCGGACTTTCTCAAGGAATTCGCGGATCGCACCCACAGCACCTATCAACCCAAATATCAGTCCATCAAGGCAATGGAGAGGCTTTTCCGTAGCCCGGAAGCGATCAATCACGGAGTCCGGCAAGTGATTGAGAATGATGCCCTGAGGCAGAAATTCACCAGAGAGTGGTTTTTCGAAGCCTACGGGAAATCGGGCTCCATGGCGCGGAGCGAAGCTGAATGAGGAGGACAATGGCCCTGCGATTGCTGTACAGGATTGGAGGAAAAAGGAATGAAACCGACTGAGAGGGATGTCATCGTTGTGGGCGCCGGTCCCGCCGGTTCGACATGCGCGGCGTACTTGGCGCTGGCGGGTGTGGACGTGTTGCTGCTGGACAAAGAGATTTGGCCGAGGGAGAAGCCGTGCGGCGATGGCCAGACAGGAGTGGCCTTTGAATTCATCAAAGACCTGGGAATCGCCGATGAACTTGCAGCTGTGGGGTTCAAGACGAAGGGGGCCAGTTTCACCTCGCCGGACCTCAATCGCGTCGACTTCGACATGGGCGAAGCATCGTCTTACGTCACGCCTCGAAGGCTTTTTGACGATATGGTCAGAAGGCGCGCAATTCGGGCGGGCGCTGAGATGCTCCAGAACGCTTGGGTCTATGATGTTATCAAAGAAGACGGATTCGTCCGAGGCGTAAGGGCCAAAATCGATGGGGAGTACGTCGAGCTCCGATCCAAGCTAGTGATCGGCGCCGATGGCGCGCACTCGATCATTGCAAAGAAGATAGGGATGTTCGGCGATGACGACAACGATGTGGCCGTTGTGGGCAGATGCTACTACGAAGATGTGGACATCCCGGGGTATCTGGAAATGCATCTCGACAAGAACGTGCTTCCCGGCTACGTTTGGATATTCCCCATGCGGGACGGCAAGGCCAACGTGGGCTTGGGCTACAACCGCAAATTCTACGTAGACGTACCGGATCTTCAGGACACGCTCGACAGGTGGATAGTTGAGAGCCCCTACGGGGAGTGCCTGAGGGGCAAGCGAAGGATAGGCGAGTTTCGCGGGTGGCGGATACCCTACGCTACAGGAGCCCACGACAACTACGTGGACGGATGCATGCTCATCGGCGATGCAGGCAGTCTGATTACTCCGTTCACGGCGGAGGGAATAGGACCGGCTATGGCGTCCGGACATATGGTGTCGGGGATATGCCAGAAGGCTTTGCTGTCAGGAGATGCCTCCTGCAATGTTCTGAAGGAATACAAGGAGCAATGGGATGCCCAATACGGGCCTGCCATCAAGAAGATCAAGTCGATTGAGAGCGCCTTCCAAAATGCAGAAGTCATCAATACGTACATGGCGAAGTTCAAGGACAATCCGGCCGCCAAAGAGATGTTCCTGAGCATGATGCACATCACCAAGTGAAGCGAGGAGGCATGAGTCCGATATGAGCAGCGAAGTCACCTTCAGAATGAACGATGTCGAGTTCACGCAGACTCGCACTTCTGTGGCGAGCGTACACAGTGAGCTGTGCGTCAATTGCGGCGTATGTCGGAGAGCCTGTCCAACACAGGCCATACACGAGTATCAGCGCGATATTTGTCGGCTGTGTCCTGACTGCACATCCAAGCCCACGATGTTGCCCGAGGAGTCCAAGGCGTTTGCGGCCGAGCATTCATGTTCCATTCGCTGTCCGCTGGGCACCGTTCCTGAGGGGTATGTCAACATGATTGCCCAGGGCAAGCTGGACCTTGCGTATGATCTCATAAGAGAGCTGAACCCGCTTCCGGTGATATGCTCCATGATATGCCACCATCCCTGCGAGGACGACTGCAAGCGGGGGTTGCTCATCGATGAACCTATAGCCATACGGGCACTGAAGAGATTCGTGGTTGAGAGCAGTCAGCCCAGGCCTCTGAAGTTCGACCAAAGGCACGATATCAAGATCGCCGTAGTGGGCGCCGGTCCTGCGGGACTTACTGCCGCTGCGGACCTTGCCGCGAAGGGCTACAGGGTCAAGATATTCGAGGCAGGTCCCGAACCGGGCGGCATGGTCAAGAGGGGCATACCGGACTTCCGCATCGACAAGCAGAAGCTGGATTCGGAGATAGAGGCTCTCTTGGACGCGGGCATAGAGATAGAGTACAACTGCATTGTAGGCAAGAACCCCGCCATTGATGATCTGCTGAACGACAAATATGCCGCAATACTGATAGCCGTAGGCGCGGGCAAAGGTTCCGTGCTATCCATACCGGGCGTGGAGGCAGAGCAGGTATATGATGCACTGCGCCTGATGAAGATGATAAACGCCAGGCAGTCGGTGAAAGTGGGCAAGAAGGCCGTGATTATCGGTGGCGGTTCAGTAGCTTTGGACACTGCGCGCTCGCTCCGGAGGATGGGACTTGATGTCGCCTGCGCCTGCATTGAATGCGGCTCGGATGTGCCTGCGCCTGCGTGGGAGATCAACGAAGCCAAGGAAGAAGGCGTGAATCTCATTGAGTCCGTATCGCCTGCCAGGGTGGTTGCCGATTGGTTTACCGTGAGGGGCGTGGAGTTCAGGAAGGTGGAAAGAGTCGACACCGATGAGTACGGCAGACTGAAGCCGGTCACTGTCCCGGGCAGCGAATTCGTCGTCGACTGCGATACTGTGGTGTTCGCGACAGGGCAATCGGCCGACATCCGTGTCATGGCAGAAAACGGAGGACTGGAACTGGATGCAGTGGGGCGCCTCATGTACGACTCGGCAACCCTCAAGACCAGTAAGGATAGGGTGTTTGTAGCAGGCGATGTCATACAGGCGCGCGGCAGTGTGGTGGACGCCATGGCGTCCGGACGCAAGGCGGCGCTTGCCATCGACAACATGATAATGCAACGCGAGCTGACAGATCGCGCTGAGATCGCTCAGCCGATGCTGGCGCCCATGGAAGAGAAGATATACCCCGCCGATTGGCTGGAAGAGATCGATCCTCAACCCGTGCCGAAGAGCCGTTTCCGCGACAGCTTCGAGCCGGTAGAAGGCATCTATGACGCCAAGTCAGCGATTCTCGAGGCAAAACGCTGCCTGAAGTGCGGATACTCCGCCGTTGACACAGACAAGTGCATTGGTTGCGGTGTGTGTGCCGACCTTTGCCCCGCGAAGGTCATATCTTTGGTAAAGGCGTAGAGGTGGTTCGCGTTGTTACATCCTGCCCCAGGTAGGCGCGCCTGACCGCTTCGTTGTGCAGCAGGTCTTCGCCCTTGCCTTGCAGGACTATGCTTCCCGACTCCATCACGTAGCCGTAGTCGGCGATGGCCAGGGCCGCCTGGGCGTTCTGCTCTATCAGAAGCACGGTGACGCCTTCTCGGTGGATCTCCTGAATAACGCGGAAGACCTCTTCCACGAGGATTGGAGCGAGGCCCAAGGACGGCTCGTCCATGAGAAGAAGCGATGGTTTCGACATGAGTCCTCTGGCTATGGCCAGCATCTGCTGTTCGCCTCCTGACAGGGTGCCCCCCTTTTGCCAGGCGCGCTCGCAGAGCCGGGGGAAGAGGTTGAACACACGCTCCTGATCACGGGCGATGCCGTCCTGGTCTGTTCGGGTGTAAGCGCCCAGGCGGAGGTTTTCCATGACTGTGAGGTCGGGGAAGATCTGCCGTCCTTCCGGGACCATGCTTATGCCCATCTGGACTATCCGGGCAACGCTCATACCCAAGAGATTCCGCTCCTTGAAACGAAACTCGCCCGACGATGGCCTCTTCAGCCCGCAGATCGTTCTGAGCAGTGTGCTCTTTCCGGCGCCGTTGGAGCCCACCAAGGTGACCAGAGCGCCGGAGGGCACAGTGAGCGACACACCCTTTATGGCGTGGATTCCATCGTAGTAGACCTGGATATCCTTAAGCTCTAGCAACTGCTCCGCCCCCCAGATAGGCCTTGATTACCCTTTCGTTGCGCTGGATCTCCTCGGGCGTCCCCTCGGCGAT
>CAYYHF010000158.1:0-6202 GCA_964471415.1 uncultured Clostridia bacterium
GCTCCTGGAAATCCGCTGGCATGGACGCGCCGGGCAGGGAGCAAAGACGGCTGCTCTGGTACTTGCCGAGGCGGTCATCTCTACAGGAAGGCATGCACAAGCCTTCCCTGAATATGGCCCAGAGAGAATGGGCGCGCCTATGCAGGCGTTCAACAGAATCAGCGACGAGTCGATCACAATCCACAGTCACGTGGAGCGCCCGAAGATCGTCATAGTGCTCGACTCTACGCTAATGGCTACAGTAGACGTGAAGGCCGGTGTCCCTGACGATGGGATCTACCTTATCAATACACTGCTGTCTGCCGCCGAAATTCGCAAGAAACTCAAACTGGAAGATGGTAAGGCTAAGGTGTACACTCTCGATGCCACGCAGGTGTCCATCGATACGATCGGGCGGCCGATACCCAACACTACCATGATGGGAGCGCTTGTGGCTGCTACAGGGCTTTTGACCCTGGACGAATTGATTGAGGACACCCGGGTTAAGCTGGCGAAGAAACTGCGCCCCGACATCGTTGACAAGAACATCGAGGCGATACGACGGGCCTACCAGGAGGTGGCTTCGTAATGTCAGTGCCAAAAGACGCAGGCTGGAAGGACGTACCCAAGGCAGGGCGGATTCTGGAGCCCGGCTGTGCCGCGAAGTACGAGACGGGCGGATGGAGAACATATCGTCCTGTGCATGTACCGGAAAACTGCATCAACTGCCTGTTCTGTTGGATCTACTGCCCTGATATGTCGATCCAGGTTGAGGACGGCAAGTTCAAAGGAATCGACTACCGCTACTGCAAGGGTTGCGGCGTGTGCGCCCAAGTGTGCCCTGGCAAGCGCGGAAACAAGGCCCTCATGATGCTCTTGGACGAGGACGACCAAGGCGCAGAGGGCGAGACGAAGTAGGAAGGAGGAGCAGGAATGAGCATCAGAGTTGCCAAGACGGGCAATGAGGCCGTTGCCGAAGGGATGCGCCAGATCAACCCGGACGTGGTAGCCGCGTATCCCATCACACCGCAGACCGAGATAGTGCAGATCTTCTCCAGCTTCGTCGCTAACGGCAAGGTAGATACCGAGTTCGTTACGGTCGAGAGCGAGCATTCTGCAATGAGCGCCACCGTGGGCGCTGCGTCTGCCGGTGCAAGGGCCATGACGGCCACTTCAGCCAATGGTTTGGCCCTAATGTGGGAGATTGTCTACATCGCCGCCTCCATGCGGCTGCCGATAGTGATGCCCGTGGTCAACAGGGCGCTCTCGGGCCCGATCAACATTCACTGCGACCACAGCGATACCATGGGAGCCAGAGACTCGGGCTGGATTCAGATATTCTCCGAGAACGCACAGGAGGCGTACGACAACCTTCTGCAGGCTGTGAGGATAGCTGAGAACAAGAATGTGCTGCTTCCGGTGATGGTCACCATGGACGGCTTCATCATCAGCCATGCCTTGGAGGTCATGCATATTCTGGAAGACGAGCAGGTCAGACAGTGGGTTGGCGAGTATGTGCCCGAGAACCCGCTGCTGGACGTGGATAACCCCGTCACCGTGGGGCCGCTGGACCTGTACGACTGGAATATGGAGCACAAGAGGCAGCAAGCCGAAGCGATGATCCAGGCCAAGCCGGTCATTCTGGACGTGGCCAGGGATTTTGCCAAGCTTAGCGGGCGGGAGTACGGGTTATTCGAAGACTATATGCTTGACGATGCTGAGATCGCCATTGTTGCGCTGGGTTCGACGGCCGGCACAGCCAAGGAGGTTGTCAAGGCGCTCAGGGCAGATGGCGTGCGGGCTGGTCTGCTTAAAGTGCGCGTCTTCAGGCCGTTCCCGGCGAGCGAGATCGCCGCGGCCTTGAAAGGCAAGAAGGCCATTGCAGTGATGGACCGCTCGGATTCGTTCAACGCCGTGAGCGGTCCGGTGTTCGCCGAGGTCAGATCGGCGATGTACGGAATGGAGAACGCCCCCAAGATCGTGGACTACATCTATGGGATTGGCGGTCGCGATGTGACGATGGACCACATAAAGTCTGTCTATGACGATCTGGCCGGAATCGCCAAGACGAGGCAGGTCGAGAAGATTCTCACCTACCTCGGCATCAGAGAGTAGGAGGTGTGAACATGGCAACGCTGAAGGAACTGTCCAACAAGGAAATCATGGTAACGCCGGGTCACCGGGCCTGTGCGGGATGCGGTTTCCCTGTGATCATAAAGCAGGCTCTTCTGGCAGCTGACAACCCGGTGGTTGTGGGGTGCGCAACGGGTTGCATGGAAGTGTGCACCACTATCTACCCCTACACTGCCTGGAAGGTGCCTTTCATCCACAACGCCTTCGAGAACTCCGCAGCCACTGTGAGCGGAGTCGAGGCAGCTTACAGGGCGCTCAAGCGTCGCGGCAAGATCGACAAGAAGATCGACTTCATCGCCTTCGGAGGGGACGGCGGAACCTACGATATCGGGTTCCAGTCGCTATCGGGCGCGATGGAGCGCGGACACGACATGCTCTATATCTGCTACGACAACCAGGCCTACATGAACACGGGCATACAGAGGTCGAGTGCGACCCCGCGCGGAGCCAATACTACGACTAGCCCTGCGGGAACTGAGTCCTACGGCAAGAAGCAGTACCGGAAAGATCTGACAGAAGTCATGGTGGCTCACGGTATCCCCTACGTGGCCCAGGGTTCGCCGGCGATGTGGAACGATTTAGTGTCCAAGGTGAACAAGGGCCTAGCCGTAGAAGGACCGGCGTTCATGGCTGTCATTCAGCCATGCGTGCTGGGCTGGAAATACCCATCGGATCAGACAATCGAACTTGCGAAACTGGCTGTGGATACCTGCTTCTGGCCCCTGTATGAGGTCGTAGACGGCGACTACAAGCTGACCTACAGGCCCAAGGAGAAGAAACCTCTCACGGACTTCCTCCGCAAGCAGGATCGGTTCCGCCATCTGTTCAAGCCGGAGAACGAGTACATCCTGGCTGAACTCCAGGCGGATGTGGATCGCAAGTGGGCAGTTCTTCTCGCAAAGTGCGGGGAGCAGGCATAACAAGCCGATCAACACCAATACCGAATCGGGGGCGGCTTAGCCGCCCTCCTTTTCGCCGCCCGGCGCGGGAGGACGCGCGAACGCGCGAGATAGCTATTGACTTTCCAAGAATGGGTGATATCATAGATCAAAGGTAAGGGGCTGTATCAGTCCCGATACACGCGAAACGCGATGAAGGGGATCAGTAGCTTGTGCTCCTCTCCGCAGAGAGCCGGAGGCGCCCCCCCGACCGCCTGAACGGAAGCACCGAGCAGGTGGCGGGTGCTGGGGGGACGCAGGTGTGAACCGGCGAGTGGAGGCAGGTGAATCCGCCCTGGAGCGACCGGCTGAACAAGAGTAAGCCGTGTCGGGTCCGCCCGTCATAGCGGCAACGAGTGGGTACGCCTGTGAACAAGCGCGCGGTGGTTCGAAGCCTCGGATGCTTGTCCAGGCGGCCAATCGGGGTGGCAACGCGGGAAGCTTGACCCGCCCCCGGCGGCGAACGCCGGTTGAGGCGGGTTTTTTGATTCCGGAACCGTTGTGACGACCATACGATATGGGGAGTGTTGGACATGCTTGACTTGAAGTTCATTCGCGCGAACCCGGATACAGTCAGGGACTCTTTGATCCGCCGGGGAGAGGACACGGATGCCTTGGATGCGTTGCTTTTCGCGGACGAGAAGCGCCGTGCGATCCTGGTGGAGGTCGAAGAACTGAAGCGACAGCGTAACGAGGCGTCTGAGAGGGTTGCGCGTCTTAAGCGGGAGGGCGGCGATGCATCCCGGATAATAGATGAGATGAAGGGCGTCTCCGATCACATCCGTGGACTTGACCAGGAATTGGCTGCAGTTGATGCCAGCATCTCAGAATTGCTCCTGGGTATCCCCAACATTCCCCATGAGTCAGTGCCCACTGGGCGCGATGAGAGCGAGAATGTAGAGGTACGCAGGTGGGGGCAACCCAAGGAATTCGACTTCGAGCCCCAGGCCCATTGGGATCTTGGCGTAGGCTTGGACATCCTGGACTTCGAGCGCGCCTCCAAGATCACAGGCGCCCGGTTCGCGATCTACAAGGGGATGGGGTCGCGCCTGGTGAGGGCCCTGATCAACTTCATGCTCGACTTGCATACTACGGAGCATGGCTACACTGAAGTGTATCCGCCGGTTCTGGTTAACGCAGCATCCATGATAGGCACTGGCCAGCTGCCCAAGTTCGCCGACGACATGTTCAAGTGCGAGGGGCTTGACTACTATCTGGTCCCTACGGCGGAGGTGCCGGTGACCAACATGTACCGCGGCGAAATCCTAGACGGCGCAAGCCTTCCGGTGAAGCATGTGGCATACACTGCATGTTTCCGCGCAGAGGCGGGGGCGGCGGGGCGCGACACGAGGGGCTTGATCCGACAGCACCAGTTCGACAAGGTTGAACTCGTGAAATTCGTGAGCCCAGAAACGTCCTACGATGAGTTGGAGAGCTTAGTGGCCGATGCTCAGTCAGTACTGGAGACGTTGGGGTTGCCCTATCGCGTTACCAAGATGTGCACGGGAGATGTGGGGTTCTCCGCGGCCAAAAAATACGACCTGGAAGTGTGGATGCCGAGCTATGGCCGGTATGTGGAGATCTCCTCATGCAGCAATTTCGAGGCTTTCCAGGCTCGACGCGCCGACATAAGGTTCAGGCCAACGCCGGGCGCGAAGACGGAGTTCGTGCACACTCTGAACGGGTCGGGGGTGGCAGTGGGGAGGACAATCGCCGCGCTCCTTGAGAACTGGCAGCAGGCTGACGGATCAGTTACGGTACCGGAGAGACTGCGTCCTTACATGGGCGGCCTTGAGCGTATGGCCAGGTAGCTCACAACCACGAACCAACGAAACAGGCGGCTGGACACCGCGGGCTGCTCAACGTGCTCGACCTACTCGATGCGGTCGATGATTCTGATGTCAGACTCATGATGTATGGAAACGTGGCTTCCTTCGTGTGGGCCCGACATGATCTGTACATCGCATATTTCCTGGGTGACTCCGACAACAGTCGCCACCGATCCATCGCTCAGCCTAACCACGGTACCTAGCGGGTAAGCTGCTACGATTTTGATGAAGGCTCGGACCACATCCGGATTGTAGCTCTTGCCCGCTTCGCGCGCCAGGATGGGAAGAGCCTGGTGCGGCATGAGGCCTTTGCGGTAGGGCCTGTCGGAGGTCATGGCGTTGTAGGAATCGGCCACCGCCGTGACTTTGGCGATATCAAGAGTCTGTCCGTCAGTCAGCCCTCGCGGGTAGCCTGATCCGTCATACCTCTCATGGTGCTGGAAGGCCACGTGGGCGGACATGAGCGGCACTTGCTTTCGAAGCATCTGAAAGCCATCCCAAGGATGGCGTCTGATTACATCCCATTCATCGCCCGAAAGAGGACTCGGCTTCGACAGGATGGCTTTGGGCGTGAAGAGCTTGCCCAGATCATGAAGTATCGCCCCAGTGCCAAGATCGAGGAGGTCATACCTGGTCATCCCCAGTTCCGCAGCACACATGACGGCCAGTACGCACACATCCACTGAGTGGCCGTATGTGTAGTCGTCAAATGCTTTGATGTCGGCGATGCTGTAGACAACGTTGCGGTTTCGCAGCACCTGATCAACGATGTCGTCGACTACCTCCAGGATACGTTCAATGTCAAGGCGCCCCGTGGTTGTGGCAGTGTCCGCAACTGCCTTCAGCGTCTCGGCAGCAACAACCATGGTCTCTTGCTTCACGGGTTCCAGGATGTTCTCTACTGGCTCGTCGGGGTAGCTTTTTACGTACACGGCTGAGTACTGAAGGTCGCGCAGACGCGCAATGTAGGACTCTTTCAGCACGGTATTGGCTGCGAGCAGGAGCTGCCCGTTGGGACCCCAGATGTTGCGAGCTAGTATCATGGCGGATTCCAGTTGATCGACGGAAATGTAGCGCATCGACATCCCTCGCGGGTTTGTGCTTGTCTGCGCTTGCCTGGCATTTACCTTATCTGCGAGGCAAGTTCACCCAGTATTCTTCGATACTAATCGTCCATATCCTGCTTGAATCGATAAGTGATGGGCTTGGCGGGGGCAGCGCCCTTGACGCATGTTGCGGTGCGGTATATACTCTGTTTAGCGTCACGCTGGAGGGGTGTCCGAGCGGTTTATGGAGCCGGTCTTGAAAACCGGTGTCTCAGAA
>CAYYHF010000159.1:0-6165 GCA_964471415.1 uncultured Clostridia bacterium
CAGGCGGGATCTGATAGCATGTTCGAGTTCTTCACGGCGGATGGGCCCGGCAAATCGGGCGACTCCGTCTATGTACAGGTTCTCCTCGCCCAGCCGGAGTGCGTCCGCATGGGTGCGGATCACGTGCTCGCGAGTGATCACCTTGTGTGAGATCGAGCCGGCGATGGACAAGTACCTGCGATACTGCTGTATCACCCAGGGGCACATCAGGCCGAACACGGCCTCCACCAGCACTGTATGTTGTGGGAGTTCGGCGCCGCGAGTCTGTCCGAAACTCGCCGCGGAGGAGACCAGGGATACTCTGTAGCTGTCGTATGGATCAGCCTTGCGGAGGAGCACCGTTGCCCGGCTAGTCTCTGGTTCAACCCGTTCGAAGCCGAACCGCTCAAAGAAGGCGGGAGGCATCCATCCGGGATATGTGAGAACCGCCACGCCTCTCGATCCTTTGGCGGCATCAAGGGCGAGTCGCATGAGCGAGCCTGCAATCCCCAGGCCTTTCGCCTTATCAAGCACCCAGATGCACCTGATCACCCACAGGCCGTCGCCTTCCAGCGGAACCGGCGCTGCCTCGATAGGCATGATCTCTATGCGACCGATGGGTTCGCCCCCTTCCAGGAACGCCCCAAACACCCTTGCGCCCATAGCGGCGGCCTGCCGGTGCGCATCGGCGCTTTCCTTCAGGACTGCAGATGACGCATCGGGCTCGGAGCCGGGCATTACACACATTGTGTTGATGTCGTCTATTGAGGACGGGGCGATCTCGCCGATCTCAACTCTGCGCATAGCGGATGCCCTCCTTCCCTCGCAGGATCCGTGTGACTCAATTGTACCTAATCCGCACTGAGCCGGCAACGAATCGGCTACGATGGCGGTTTCAGCGAGGCCAGGGGTGTGCTTGACACATGCCGTAAGGGTGCCTTACCTTACAGGTAAGGCGATCAGATCCTTACAATGCAAACCCTGAATGGAGGATCTAGCGATGGAGCGTGAGCATCGGGCCAAAATCACCAGCAAGGGGCAGGTGACCATTCCTGTGCACGTGCGGCGAAGCCTTGGGCTCAATCCAGGCGATGTGCTAGTGATTAGGGAGTCTGCTGCAGGCTACACGCTTGCGAAGGAGGCGATGCGATCCAAGTTCGACGAGTTCGTCGGATGCCTTCATAGGGAGGCACCGGGGAGCACCGACGAGATCATGCGCGAGATGAGGGGCGATAGCCAAGGTGATTAGCTCCGTCGACACAAACATCCTTCTAGACGTGCTGCTTGCGGACCCGGCCTATCTACCCTCATCGAAAGCCCTTCTCGACAAGGCCAGCTCGGAGGGCGCGCTTGCGATCTGCGAGGTTGTATGTGCTGAACTAGCGTGCCAGTTCAGTGCACCTCGCCACCTGGACGCCTTTCTCGATGCAACGGGGATACGATTGATCCCGTCAGGACGCGAATCGCTGCAGGCGGCTGGCAACGCTTGGAAGGCCTACCTATCCCAACGCGGCGAGCGGCTTCAGTGCAGTTCATGCGGATGTTTGACTCGCGTCAGCTGCCCCAAGTGCGGGAGTGTCATAGCATCTCGTCATCACGTGGCAAGCGACTTCATCATCGGTGCGCACGCATTGACCTACGCCGACCGCTTGCTCACCCGTGACACTGGGTTCTACCGAACGGACTTCCCTAGCCTACGGCTGAATGACTGAGCGCGGTCGCACGACAGAGGGACTGCCGGTTCAGTCGCATCCTATCAGGCGGTGATCGGGTCTGCTGCTTTGTTGACCATCCGAGGAGGGATCGTGCCATGGATTTACTCAAGCTCAACCGCGAGGCGTGGAACAGTGAAGTACAGAAGGGGAACGAATGGACAAGGCCGGTGAGCCCCGAGGTCATTGCCGATGCCAGAATGGGGAAGTGGAGCCTGCTTCTCACTCCCACCAAGCCGGTGCCTACTGAGTGGTACCCCGAGCTTCGTGGGGCGAAGGTGCTGTGCCTTGCATCGGGCGGAGGGCAGCAGGGACCGGTTCTTGCGGCGGTCGGCGCCGATGTTGTGGTTCTGGACAACTCTCCTGCGCAGCTTGAACAGGACCGAATGGTGGCTGAAAGGGAGGGTCTTTCGATTCAGCTTGAGCAGGGCGACATGCGGGATCTGTCGCGCTTCGAATATGAAAGCTTCGATCTGGTCTTCCACCCGGTGTCCAACTGCTTCGTAGACTCTGTGCTTGGGGTGTGGAAGGAAAGCTACAGGGTGCTGAGACCGGGAGGAACGCTTCTGTCCGGCTTTGTGAATCCGCTCGTGTACATCTTCGATATGGATGAGTGGGACAGGGGCAATCTGGTGGTCAGGTACAAGATACCGTACTCTGATCTACGCGACCTTCCCAGAAACGATCTGGAACGAAAATTCGCTGACCGCAACACCGTGGAGTTCGGGCACACGCTGCAAGACCAGATAGGAGGGCAGATCGCGGCAGGTTTCGCAATCGTGGGCTTCTACGAGGACACTTCCGGCGGCGACTTGCTTGACCCGTACCTGAGCACATTCATAGCCACGAAGGCCGTGAAGCTGGCATGACCATCGCGCCCCGCCCTGTCCCGCCCATCTCCGTTCCGGGACGCGCGCTCGTGCTGCATCGTCACGTAGATGCGCAGCCCGAAAACGCGCAGCATTCGTCAGTATCCACTATAGAGAGCCCAAGCGCGCGGGCGTGTTCCACGGCCTGGGGCGCAGGCTGTACGATCAGGTTCACGCCTGCGTGGATCGCCATTACATCGACCAGCCCACGATACGCGCCGCCGGGCCTCATACACCCCAGATTGAGGAGGGTATCGGGGAACATGAGCCTGGCTTGCGCGATAATGTCCCGCACCAGCTCAGGTTGTGGGGACGGAGCGTCTGCCATTCGCGTCCGCGGAGTGGGCGTGAACACGATAAACACGATTGCCGGGGGCATTGGAGCGGCCCCTGAGGTTACGGCGCCCAGTATGGCTTCGAGAGCGCCGATCTCCGGCGGCGCCGACAACGATGACGATGATTCTGAGGGCTCTGTCAGCCCGATGCAGATATGGGGCACAGTCGGCACGCGTTTCGCCAGTGACACATATGACGCGATATACTCCTCAGGCGATCTGCTGAGTCCATAGACTTGACTGATAACGCGCCGGTCTGTTGTGACGTCGAAAGACACAACATCAGCCCATCGTGCTATCTCATCCGCTTCTGTATCCGACACGAGCCCTGCATGGCAGTTGATGCGCACTCCTGGGGCCGACTCCGCCACGCGCCGCGGCCAGTCGCCCAGCGGCACTCTGCCTGACGGATCGCACCCGCCGCTCAGCAGCACGCTCTTGGGCCGATGCTCGCGAACAGTCTCCAGAGCGTGCGATACAGGCTTCATCCCCGCCAGGTAATGCCGGCCGCAGTGAGCGCAATCCAGCGCGCACTGCTGGCCTGTCACCGATATCGCGATAGTTGATGAAGGCCGCGCGAACACGATCTCCTTCGGGAAGCGCGCGGCGCGAACCTCCCAGGCTTGCCGCAGTCTGTCCATGCAATACCACTCCATATGTCCACATGCTGCCCCGGCGGATATGCGGGTACGAGGAACCACCGGGCCCACCGTGTCTTCAATCAATCATACCATCGGAGTCAACCGTACGGCGGCGCAAAGATCACCTGCCGGCTCGTTCCGAACCAGTGGCCCGAGGAGATCATGGGCCTCATCGCGGCGCACGCGGCCTAGTTCACCCGAAGATGGGCAGGGCCGTGCCTCCTTTTCTTCGCGAGGGGTTCTGGAGTCTCGATGAGCCTTCGGGAGCATGGCATCGCACAAGTACCTGGTTAGGACTACCCAGAGTTGAAGGAATCTGGACCCTGCTGAAGAATCTACAGCTTTGCGAGGAGATGCAGTTCGCGACAGTTGGTCGTGTGCGTTTCAGGGCATGAAGCGATGACCGCGTTTGAGACGCAGATTACGCAGAACAGAACAGATTAGGGAGGGAAAGGCGCCATGACTCCATCATTTCCCACAAGGCCGAGCGCTCGGCGTATCTACGTAAGCGTGTTGCTGGCGGTTGTCATGCTGATGCTGACAGGGTGTTTCGGGCCGAAACCGCCAAGACCCCAAGTCGTATCCATCTCAGGAACGGTGTCGGCTCCGCCCGGCCCGCTCGCTTCGGGCAGCGTAGCGGCGGCCGCGGCCGTGATTCACGAGCCGGTAGGCGGCGCGACCGTTAAGGCGTTCGACTTTGCCACCGCCAAAGAGGTAGGGAAGACCGCTACCACCGACTCAGTGGGCAGATATACCATCTCCAATATCCCCAAGGGCATCGATGTTGTCGTGATGGCAGTGAAGGACATCGCAGCTCTTAACGGTGTTTCCGGCATGAGACTGTCTACCTTGGTCTTGGATGCCGTTAACGGCGCGGACGGCAGCATTGACGGCATGACCTCGCTGGCGGCAGAAGCATGGGGCACGCATTACGGCCAAGGCATCGACATGCATGCATGGGACTTCCAGATGAGCCTGGATGCCGCGAGGAACGTCCTTGAAGCGCTGGGCTGGCTGGATCTGTCGCCCGGCGGATCGATGCTGAGAGCACAGTATGGCGGCGGGCTCGAAGAACAGGGCGATCTCGCGCGCGTTATCGACAGCGTGCCGGGGACGATCAATCCGTTGGTCGGACCGGCCAAGGAAATGATCCAAGACCTCAGGGACGCCGGCCTTACGATTCAGGGCACGTTCGAGCAGGAACTGGCCGAACCGGCTGAGGTCGTCATGACCCAAGTAGCGCCGTATCTTGGCGCAGTAGGCTATCATGTAGGCGGGCTGCATCCTTGGATTATCATGGATCCAGAATTCTTCCCCGGGCGATACCAGGAAGACGATGATGGCAGCCTTGATCCGGACCCGCTTGAGCGCTTCTCGGAACCAAAGTGGGAAATCGTCCGCAACGATGGGGAGTCGACAGAGACCTGGACCGTTTCAGGTGGCGTGTTCGGGTCGTTGGGCGCTCCTCGTCAGTGGACTGTACGTGATCTCATGACCACCACGATTGCGTTTGAGGTCGAGAACTCGGAGAATTCGCAGTTCGAGTTCAACGGCAGCCTGATTCTGACCGGCGATGACGCTACCCCGGAGCTGATCACAGGCGCCGTGCTCAGTGCAACGCTGAAGGATCCGAGTGAGCCATGCCTGGCTGAAGCGACATCGATCACAGGCAATTACGAGGGCCACTTCACCTTCGACAACGAGGATCCGGAAAGGCTGTCGCACGTGTTTGCTGAGGTAGACGGGCATTTCACTTCCCTGTACGTGAACGCCAATGGCGTCCTGGTAATCGACGGGAGCCTCGACACAGGCGGTTCAGTGCGGTTCACTGGCGACATAAGCGCCGCGGGCGTCACTGTCGCGGGGGGACTGGAAGTCTCGGCAGTGACCAACCCTACGGTACCGGTGATAGGGATGGTGCCCAACGAGGTGACGATCACAGGAAGGCTCCAGAAAGTCGGCTTGTCCGCGCCGATCTTCGAAGGGGAGACGCAGATCACGGTCGCAAACGCTGGTGATTTGGAGCTCGGCGAGGACGATGTGATTGGACCCGGCAACTGGCCCCAAGCCGAGGTTACGTTCGAAGGCACTGTGAACCCGCGCGGTAAGGCCAGTGTGAGGGCGGAAATCACTGTGTCGACCACTGTGCCTGATGTGTTCGCCGCAGCAGTGCGCTACGACCACGGCAGTCGGTGGCTGGACGGGACCATGAACTACAGCCAGGCTGTAGAGGACGATGCCACAGTACACACTGGTGTACTCGATGTGCGAAACCAGGCGGGACTGAAGGTGCACGTGGAAATGCGCTACGTCGATGAAGACGATTACAGCATAGCAGGCACAATCAAGAACGCGAGCAATGTCCTGATTGGAGAGATTAGGGTAGACCCTGGCGATGGCCTGGTCAGGGTGGTCTATGTCGATGGCACTTGGGAATCGCTATTCTAGATAGTCACATCCGTACCAGGCATTCGGGAGGGGGTATCCCCTCCCGAATGCGGCATTGGGGGGGAGAAAATAGCATGAAGAGTCGATGGACGCCGATGTGGTTTGTCTTGCTGGGCTCTGTGGCGGTAGTCTGCAGTCTCCCCCAGCCTGCGAACGCAGCTTCGGGGGGACTCCTGTCCGC
>CAYYHF010000160.1:0-6158 GCA_964471415.1 uncultured Clostridia bacterium
ACCGAGTATCGGTCGTCCATGTTGACCACAGCCGATTTGGGCCAGGGCTTGCCGCATCGCGGTCCGAAACGCCCCAGCCCACGGAGGAGCCCGGCCTTGGCATGGGCGTATTCGTCCACCGTGCCGTGGAAATCCAGATGATCGTGGCCGATGTTGGTGAAAACCGCCACATCGAAATCGACCACTTCTGTTCGCCCCAGCGCGATGGCGTGCGATGAGACCTCCATTACCGCCCGGCCCAGGCCGGCGCAGCGCATCTCGTAGAAGATCTTCTGCAGGTCGGCAGCTTCGGGCGTAGTGTTGGGCGCCGGGAGGACTCGTTGCCCGACCCTGTAACCGAGCGTACCGATGAGTCCTGCCGACATGCCTGCCGACTCCAGGATGTGGGCGACAATATGCGTAGTAGTGGTCTTGCCCTTGGTCCCGGTAACGCCGGTCACCACCATTCGCGCCGAAGGATCACCGTAGAATTCGCGCGCGATGACCCCCAGCGCGCGGCGGGTATCGAGCACGCGCACTACAGTGACGCCCTCCGGCACATCCGCCTCGCGCCCACGCGAGATAAGCACTACCCCTGCCCCGCGCTGTACCGCATCGCCGATGAAACGATGACCGTCAAAGCGAGTCCCTTCGAACGCCGCGAAGAGCGCGCCGGAGCCCGCCACCTTGCGAGAATCGTAAGCTAGGCTCGTGACCCGCGCCTGGGCATCGCCCGCGATCTCAGGCGCGTCCAACGGCGCGAGCAGCTGACTCAGGGTTTTCTCAGGCATAGCCCTCATTCCTCTAAAACGATGGTTACGGCCGAACCCCGCCTGACCGAGGCGCCGGGAGAAGGATGCTGTCGCGAAACAATGCCGCTGCCTTCGGGTTGCACTGCAAGTCCTCGGGCGCCCAGAAGAAGCGCGGCCTCTTTTAGAGTCTTCCCAGTCACGTCCGGCACTTCCACAAAATCGTCCCCACGATTATATAGTTCCTCAGGCCCGAAGTAAACGACAACGGTCGTCCCCGCGGCCACGCGCGAACCAGCCTTGGGAACTTGGTTGGTAGCCACATCGCCGGCGCCCTCGGTCCTGGCGGCGAATCCTGCCGCGTGCAACACTGCCAGCGACTCCTTGGGAGTCTTGCCGAGCACATCCGGCACACTCGCCAAACCTGACGGAGTCTGAAGCGATGGAGCCTTAGCGGCGTCCAGAGGCGGAATCTCCATATAGCGCAGAACGTCCCGCATTACGGCCGCGAATGCAGGCGCGGCGAGAACGCCGCCGTACTTTATGTCGGTCTTGGGTTCGTCCAGCACTACCAAGACTGCCGCGCGCGGATCGTTAGCCGGAGCGTAGCCCATAAATGACGCCACTCGCTTGTCGCCGTATCTTCCGCGCTCCGGCTTCTGCGCTGTTCCCGTTTTCCCGGCCACAGCGTACCCTGGAACCGCCGCCCGAGCGCCTGACCCGTTGACCACCACAGATTCGAGTATGGCCGAGAGCTGGCGGGCGCTTCGCTCCGATATGACCTGCCTTATCCGGGTGGGTGCAAACTCGCGTACTAGAGCTCCGGATGGGTCGAGGACCCTCTTGACCAACATCGGCTGCATGAGCATGCCGCCGTTTGCAACGGCGCACAGAGCGTTGAGCAACTGCAGAGGCGTAACCGAAATCCCCTGCCCGAACCCGCTGGTTGCCAACTCGACCGGACCTAGCCTGGACGCGCCGTGCATCATCCCCACGGCTTCTCCGGGAAAATCGATGCCTGTCTTGTCGGCGAGGCCGAACCCCTTCACGTACTTAGCGAACGTCTCCGGCCCAAGCTTTATGGCGAGGGTGGCAAAGACCGGGTTGCACGAGTTCTCCACGGCTTCGGTGAAGGTCTGCGAGCCGTGACCGCCCGCCTTCCAGCACCGTATTGTCCGATCCTCTACCTTCACGTAGCCGGGATCGTAGAACCCGCTAGTCGGCGTAACAACCCCTTCTTCCAGCGCGGCTGCCGAAGTGACCACCTTGAACGTAGATCCTGGCTCTAGCATGTCGCACACAGCCGTATTCCGACGGAGGCTAGAAGGGTAGCGCCCGTAATCATTGGGGTTGAACGTTGGGCGCATCGCCATGGCCAAGACCTCACCCGTTTTCGGGTCCATAGCGAGGATGATGCCTTTCTCGGATTGCGTTTCGGCTATCGCCCGTTCCAGTTCGCGCTCGCATATGTACTGGATTACCTCGTCTATGGTGAGCACGATGCTGTTTCCATCCTTGGCAGGGGCATAGGAATGCTCTCCCTCGGGTATCTCCTTGCCGGTGGCATCGCGTTCAGCCACTATCTGACCGCGAACGCCCCTAAGCTCTGAATCATACATCTTCTCCAGGCCTTCGAGGCCCTGGTTGTCGATTCCCGAAATGCCGATGACCTGGGCAGCCAGGGTGTCCCTGGGGTAGAAACGCTGGCCGCTCTCGGCAACCCCGATTCCCGGAATGGACATCTCCTTAATTCGCACTGCCGCATCATGCTCCGCCTTGCGCGCAAGCCACACCGTCTGCTGCGCGGCGGTGAGTTTCACGAGAAGTGCATCCTCCGCCATTCCCAAGACAGGAGCCAGCCGACGCGCCGTGGAACCCGGATCGCGGACTTCGGCCGGAATGGCGTAGACTGAATCGGCGCTGATGCTCACGGCCAGCTCTCGCAGGTTCCTATCGTAGATCGCGCCGCGCCTGGGATCTACAGGAACAGGCCGCATCCTCTGCTCCAGAGCGCGCGCGTGAAGCTCGGGACCCTTCACGATCTGCACCCAGCCCAACCTGAAGATGAGCGCAGTAAAAACGCCAGTCATCAAGAGAAGCAGAGCGCAGACCCGCTTTCTCGAGATGACCGACGGCGAATTCTGATATGCTGGACGAGACACACGTCGAACCGACACCACACGAGCCCCCATACGTTTTTTGGATCACTCAAGTACCGATGGGAGCCGGGCCGGCGGAACAACAGACCAGGCGGCAACGAGGTTCGACACCGCTGCCACGGCCATCTGTTCCAGAATGCCGGCAAAGCTCGCAAGCACAGTGGGCGGTTCTGATACGGCGGCTGTGCCATCGACCGGCATTGCCGCGGCTACTGAGCTCGCCGCAGGCCGCGCATCCACAACCACTATTCCCATGCTGACCGGATCGACCATCCCCAGTTCAGTCCGGGCCGCCCAGTCCACTCTGTCGAGGGATTCTGCACGTGCAAGCTCAAGCGACTTCCGTCCCCATTCCTTCTTGAGCGACTCCGCCCGGGCCCGGGCTTCATCCCGTCTGGTGCTTGCGCGCACAACCTCCACCCGCTGCGCGACAAAGGTGACCGGGAGGGCTATTGCCAGGAGAGCCACAAGACCGCACGCTGCCATGAGCCGCGCGGTCCGCGACGATCTGCGCCTGGCAGATTCGCGCCCTAGCTGACCAATTCTTGCATAACCGCATTCCATCACTATGCATCCTCTCCCGGGCCTAGAACTTTCAATGCCGCCCTGAGCTTGGCACTCCTCGACCTTGGATTGGCACGCACCTCATCCTCCGAAGGGCGTACGGGCTTGCGAGTAATCACATCGATAGCTTTCCTCCGGCCGCACACGCAAGCCGGAAGAGACGGCGGACACGAGCACGGTCGCTCCCTGGCTCGGAAAACCTCTTTGATGATCCTGTCCTCCAGCGAGTGGTAGGAAATGGCCACTATGCGCGCCCCGCAGGCGGCCGCTCTGACCGCTCCTTCTGTTCCTCTTTGAATCGAACCCAGTTCATCGTTGACCGCTATCCTCAGGGCCTGGAACGTCCTGCGCGCAGGATGCTGGCCTTCGCGCCGCGCTGCGTTTGCGGGCACCGCCTCCAGTATCAGCTGCACCAGGCGTCCGGTGGTCAATATGGAGGCCTTTTGCCTCTCATCGACGATTCGACGCGCAATGCGCCGGGCCCACCGTTCCTCTCCGTAGCTCGCAATGATCCTCTCCAAGTCATGAAGCGATGCCGAGTTGACTATGTCAGCCGCAGTAAGCGGGCCTTCCTGATCCATCCTCATGTCAAGCGGAGCGTCCTGCCTGTAGGTGAATCCGCGTTCAGCCATGTCCAGCTGATGAGAGCTGACTCCCAAGTCGAACAGGACGCCGTTAGGGGCGCCATGCCCCAGCTCAAGCAGAAGATCCTCCACGTTGCCGTAGTCACCGTGCACCAGGCGCACCTGACACGGCGCCTGAGCCAACGCCTCTTGGGCCGCTTCCAACGCTCGCCGATCACGGTCGATCCCGATCAGCACACCTTCTGAGCCGATCTTTCCGGCGATGATCTTGGAGTGGCCTGCGCCCCCCAAGGTGCAGTCGACTACCACATCACCCGGGGTCGGCGCCAAATAGTGCATGACCTCTTCCGGCATTACTGGTTGGTGACTGTAGTCCATCGGTCAGCCCCCGCTGTATGGGCGGCTGCCCGCTGGCCCAAGCCGCCGCTATCAACTCAAGGACACAAGTTTCTCCGCAATGGTCTCATAGGAGCCGGACACTTGCAGTAGATACTCTTCCCACAGCTCTGCAGCCCATATCTCGAACCTTGACGAAACACCGATCACCACAACGTCCCGCTCGATGCGCGCGTATTGCCTGAGATGAGGCGGTATCAAAGCCCTACCCTGCCGGTCGAGCTCGCACTCGCTGGCACCCGAGAAGAACAGTCTCGAGAAAGCGCGCCCGTCTGCCATAGTCATCGGGAGCGTAGTGAGCTTCTGTTCTTGGTTCCGCCATTCGCCTTCTGGAAACCCAAACAAGCATGTGTCGAGACCGCGAGTCAGGATGACCTTGCCGTCAAGCTCCTCGCGGAATCTGGCGGGCACTATGATCCGTCCCTTACTGTCCAGGGAGTGTCGAAATTCCCCTATGAACACCTCTGAACACCTCGGCCCACCACTTTGCTCCACTTTGCTCCACCTGGGCTATGAATTCGAGGCCCGAACGCTTTCTCCTGCAACGATCAGCAAATATTTCGTCATTACCGCTCATAGCCCGCCGGCAAGCGTCTTGTCGGCGGGGATTGGCCAAGTAGCGGCAGACGCATCCTGGCGGTCCCGACAGCCTCCCCGGCATGCCGTGAGACTGTGCGCCCGCCAACATGCATAGTGGCGCTCCTGCTGCGGGCGTTGCGCACAAAGAGAAAAGAGGGCGTTAGCCCTCTTCCTAATGCTAGTCTCCTGCTAGTTTTTCGCTTGCCCGCCTGCCGCGCGTCCTAGGACGCGGCCTTCACTCGGATGAAATCCAGCTTCAAAATGGTCATCAGCACTACCTGGCGCGCTTCGCCGTTGGGCCCCAGATTACGACGAACAACTCCCTCGCAGCGAAAGCCGCACCTGTGGTAACACCTGATTGCCCTATGGTTGTCAGCGCATGCCCTGAGATAGACCCGCGCAAGGCCGAATTGTTCGAACGCCATCGATAGCATCGAGCGAACGGCATAGGCACCGATGCCCCCTCCCCGGTATGCGGGATCGCCAATCCTCACCATCAGCTCGGCATCGCCGCTGCGCCAGGCAATCTCAGTGAGTTCGATATCGCCTATCAGCCTACCATCCTGTGTGAGAATGGACATCGCCACGCTGTTCCTGTCGCTGAGCAGTTTCGAAAACCTGGCCCGCGATTCGGCCTCACTCCTGACAACCCCGCCCATCAGGTTCGCAAGCTCTTGATCCGCATCCCACCCGGCCATCGTTCCAAGATCGCGCTCCGCCATTGGGCGAAGCAACACGCTCTCCCCATCGCGCATACTAACCCTTCCTCTGCTACGACTCCACCTCCCAATGTGGGTTCTGGATTCGCCCCAGAGGAGCGGTTCACCTCTAAGAAACTGTATCCAGAGTCGGCTTGTCGAACCTGTTGGCCGCAACTGCCGCTCGCACTGTGCATAGCACAGCTGCACACGCGGCGCCGGACGTACACCCGGCGCCCAGTGCATAGCAGCCGATAGAGTATGACGGCTAGCGAGGCTGCACGATCAGCTTAATCGCGGTACGTTCCTCACCATCGATGACAACGTCAACGAACGCCGGGATACATACGAGATCAAGACCGCTCGGCGCTACAAAACCCCGCGCAATCGCCACAGCCTTGACCGCCTGGTTGATGGCGCCGGCCCCTATGGCCTGCACCTCAGCGCCGC
>CAYYHF010000161.1:0-6135 GCA_964471415.1 uncultured Clostridia bacterium
GCGGTCAGACCTTGTTCGAATGGCATCTGGTGAACAACGCCGGCCAGCCCTTGGCGAACGGCCTGTACCTGTGCTACATGGTTACCGCTGACGGAGTAAAGACAGATATCATGCGGCTCGTCATTAGCCGCTAACGGGGGGTGACAAAATGAGAATGAAGCATACTAGCTGGCTGTTCATAGTCGCCCTGGCGGCGATGGTGGTGTTTGCGGCGCCGGCGACCTTTGCGCAGACCGACGAGGATCCTGTCGGGACCGGAGCGCTGTTCGACATAGGTATGGGCGCCCGGGCGCTCGGGATGGGCGGCGCCTTCGTGGCCGTTGCCGATGATGCCAACGCAGTCTACTACAACCCTGCGGGTCTGGCCCTGATCGAGGGGCGTAGCATGACCTCGCTCTACTCGAACCTGATGGAGGCCGGCAGCTACTTCGGCGCGGGATACGCCCAGAAGAACGTGGGCGCAGCTGTGGTGGGGCTGATGTCCACGGTGCAGGGTACCGATGGCTACGGCAATCCCACGCACGATGTGGACTATCGTGAGGGCACGGTAGCGGGCGGATACGCGCGCGCTTTCGGGCCGGTCGCCTTGGGCGGAGCGCTCAAGCTCTACTCCCAGGAAATGGGCACTAACCGTGGGTTCGGCGCTACCGGCGATGTCGGCGCGCTGATCACCCTGCCTTCGATGGGCGGGGTCAGGGCCGGCGTTGTGGCCAAAAACCTGGTGGGAGCCGTGAAGTTCGACAGCGGTCACCAGGATAAGTTCGATCCATCGTACGTCCTGGGGCTGTCGTTGAAGCCGCTTAAGGGGCTCACACTGGCGGCCGACTATGATGTCACGCATTCTGAGGGTCGCGTAGGCGCTGAATACCGGATCGCTGATGCGTTTGCGGCTCGGGCAGGCGCCACGATGAACGCCGACAAGAAGTTCGGTTTCTCTGCCGGCGCGGGGTTTGCTGTCCAGAGCTTCCGGATCGACTACGCCTACCAGTTCCATGCGGATCTTCCGGATTCACACTGGCTGTCGCTGGGGTTCTCGTTTTAGAGTGAACCCGGGTTCGCAGAAACACGAGGAGGGTCCTCCGATTACAGGAAGGGGACCCTCCCTTTCTTGTTGAATTAGGCATCTGGACATGAATTGGCCCAGAGCAGTCAGACATCGGTTTTGTGTCCAGATACTGCGTGAGTGCTTCAGTCCAATCCCGGTAATGAGGTGAATTGCATGAAATCTCATGGCGCGCGTCTTGCCTGTGCAGCTCTGGCCGCGTTACTTGCGGCCGGGTTCCTGTGTGCTCTCTGGCCGGTTTCGCGAGTCTGGGCCGCGGACATACCCGGCCTGCCGCTCGAGATCCGGGGCGATGTGGAGTTCAAGCTCCGCTCGGCCTGGGGAGATCCTGCAGCTCTCGCAGGAACGGGCTACAGCCCAGGGCACATCGACATCGTCCAGCTTCTGTCTCTTAACGTAAGAGGTCAGGTTGCTCCGGGGATATCGGTATCCGGCAGTCTCGACAACCGTAAGGACGGCAACCTTCAGTTGCTCGAGCTGACGCTGGACGGCGACCCGGTTAAGGGCAAGTTCGGGGGCCTTGCCTTCAGGAGCCAGAACCCGTATGCCGCCTACTCGTCTCGATTGCGCGGAGTAGAGGCGCGTGTTGAGCTCCCCGCCGTTCAGGCCGGAGTTACCATAGGACGGGTGCAGGGCATTGAGGCCAAAAAGACGTTCCAGGGCAACACGGCGCAGGAGACCATTGTGTATGAGCCCGCCGGGACCTATGCGCCTTCGCCGGCGCCATCGGGACTTGCAGCTTCTTTCGAAGGTATGGAATACTACGAATTGTCGGCGGCGCTGGATCCGGACTTCATGGGCGTATGGATACGCTATGTCGACTACGCAGCGCTCGGCGGAGAACGCACTTTGAAGCAGACCCTGGACCTGTGGGATCTGGGTTACCTGTACCTTGACGATCCGGACGGGGAGGGCGTAATCTCAGCCGACGATGGGGTGGCGCTGACCCGCGGTCAGTTTGTCGCGGTCTCCTCCACCAGTGAGATGCTGGCTCTGCGCAGCGAGATCCGGGATATCCTGCGCGGTCAGATTCAGTCGCTGATACGGTCGTATAACGCCAAGAATATGCTGACGGGCAGCGATCAGAAGCGCTACCCATTTGTATATGGGAGCGAAACCGAAACTGCTTTCCTAGATGATCTGCTCGGGCTGCACGCGCGCGTGGTTGCCGGCATGGCCCATGATGACCCGGGCGCGGTGTTGGACGCGCCTGGTGGGTCGTATTCGCGGCGGCGCCTTTACGATCTGGGCCAGACTGATGTGGTGCCGGGATCCCTCGCCGTTGAGGTGCGTAGGGGGGGCAAGTTCTTCCCAGCCGATACCGAGTTGGCACTGGGATTTCAGGTTATGTATGATGTCGGCGTGATCGAGTTCGATTTTCCTGCCGCGTTCTTTAGCACCTACGATGGGATGCGCGTGAAGTACCGCCACACCGTGGCTCAGGGCGTCTTCAACCTGGGCATATCCATAGTGCTCGGCAGCGAACGAGTATACCTAAACGACACCCTGCTCAGGCGCGACCAGGACTACATGATCGACTACGAATTCGGCATCCTCACGATCATGTTGCCCTTGGGCCCGGATGATGTGGTGCGGGTGGAATACGAGTACTTCAGGGGTCCATTCGGCGCGGCGGCCGACTACAAGTCCAATTTCATCGGTGCTGTGTTGGGATGGACGCCAAGCGAACAGGCCCAGGTGCGGATGGAGATCGCTCGATACGCCGATGATCCCAAGTCAGCCGCGCTGCCCGAAGCCACTCCGGTGATGCCCAACACCCATACTATCGTCGGGCTTTCAGGCAAGTTCGACATTAAGGGGTTCAGCCTCTCGGGCAATGTGGCGCTGAGCCACGATGAGTTCCCGTTTGACGACAAGCGAAAGAATCATGCGGCAAACGCGGTCTTGGCCATCATGGCGGCCGCCGATGCCAACGGTGAGGCATACATGGCCTTCTCGCACCGTGACGGTATCAGTGTGGGGGCCGCGGGGTCCGGCGTGTTCCGCTCCTATGGCGTTGGTTCCGGGCTAGCCGGGCCGGTTGTGCGGGACATGGCCAGCAGCATCGATAGTTGGTTCTTCGCCACCGATGGTGGTCTGACAGTGCTGTCTGCAGAGCCCGGGCCGATGGGGCAGAGCCCGTTCGACTACGTGGGCAACTGGCGAAGGCTATACACTTCGGCCGGGCTTCCCAGTAACAACCTGACGTGCGTGGCGGTGACTTCGGGGTCAGTATGGGTGGGCGCTGCCGAGGACGGCCTGGCCACAGCGTACCTGGACGACCTGGAGGATTGGACAGTCTACAAGAAGTCCTCGGCGACTGGGCTGCCATCGGACTCCATCGTCGACATCGCGTATGATCCGGTAGAAGGCGACATTCTCGTGGCTACCCCAAACGGCCTGGCTGTCTTCAGCGGAGGGCATTTCGATGTTGAGCTGGCAGGGGCAGATGTGCGGGCGGTAGTGTCCGTGGCCAGCGGCGAAGCTGTGGGGGGCCTGCGCACGTTTGCGTCCGCCGGCGATGGTGTTTATGCCAGGGATGATTCAGGGCAATGGAACGCGGTCGCAACCGATGCGTGTGTGCGAGGCGCGGCTGCGATGGCAGTGTGGAACGGGGCGCTCTGGATCGGCGCAGGCGATGGCCTCTATGTATGGGATGGTTCCGCACTGACGTCCGTCGAAGGCACTGCCGGATATGGGATAACCGGTCTTGGAGTGGGCCCCGGGTTCAGATACGATGGCGAAACGCTGTGGGCTGGAAGTGGCGCACTTCCTGATGCCGGCGCAAGCGAGGGCTACTCAATGGCGGTCTTCGAGGTCATCAAGGCCGATGTGGTGGAGAAGCACGATAGTCGCGTGTTTGAGATCTCGGCGGAAGACCCCAGGCGCTATGTGAGCTTGGATGCGGCAGACCACACTGTCACCGGATACGCGGCGCGCGCCGATCTGCGATACGCCATCGGAGCCGGCAACTTGTACGGCAACTATGAGGCAGTCACTCCGAACTTCACGAAACTAGGGCAGACCTCCCGCCAGGGACTGGATGTGTGGCGCGTGGGCGCCCAGTGGCCGCTGGGATCCAAAGCCAGCGTTTCGGCGGAGCACTCCGAGTCGCGAACTCAGAGCTATTCCGAAAAGCCTGATCAGGTTGAGCCCAAGGAGCTCCACACAGTTGCAAATAGGCTGGCGGGTTCGCTGGACATCGGCCCAAAGATAGAGGTGTCATACACCACATCGAAAGTTGACGATGCCGCCGCCGAAGGTTTCGAGAGGGAAGAGCGCACTGTGTCGGTGGGCGCTCGTCAGACCTTCCTCGACGGCAAGCTGACGCTGGGCGCGGGTTACGACAACACTGACAGCGAGAATATCTCGGTTCCGGGCAGCTCGTACAGACAGATCAGCATGAGGGGAGACGCATCGCTGAAGCTGGATGCTCTGTCAGTGACGGCGAGATACCGCAAGCCGGTTAAGACAGTCGCGCCGGGCGAGCCCGATCAGCGAATGACTGGAATCGAGGAGATGAGCGTGAACGCTCAGTGGGCCAAGCAATTGGGCTCGGTGAGCTTGAGGGCGAACTACAGGCAGCTCAACAGGAGCGATCTTGCTACAGAACGCAAACTTGACGACAAACGCGCCGATGTCAGGGCTACGTTGCCCGTGCTCAAACTTGGGGGTGGAACGCTTACGCCATCCGCCGTGCTGCGGTGGGAGCAGGTAGTACCCTTCTCCGGGCAGATGAGGCGGGTAGCGGGCGCGCAGGCTAACCTGGCGGGCTCCATCGGGCAGTTCCGCGCCGCGGCTGGGGCTGGGCTCACCAGAACCGAGTATCCTGCAACCGACAAGAGCACTCTAAATTCTGAGGTTTCGCTGACCTTGGGCGGAGGCGCTGTGGCGAAGTTCGCGCCGCAGGTCGATATAAGGTGGAAACGGTCCACATCCCAGCGCCCGGATCTGGGTGATATCAGCACCGATTCGCTCACCGGCACGCTGCGCGGCGCGTGGACTCCGAGGCAGGGGCTGAGCAACGTGGCATCGGTCTCCTACACCCTCTCGGCATCGGCAACCGGTAAGAAGCATTCACTTGGGCTGTCCGACAGTCTCAGCATGGCCATAGGCAGCAAGACAACCGCCACTGTCGACGCTTCAGCCATGTCGATGGCAACGGCCGCGGGCCGTCTGTTCGGCGGCGAGGGCACTGAGATCCGAGGCGACATCAAGGGCGGTCTGAGCTACAAGATCAGCGGGATGTGGTCCTTTGCGGCATCGGCGGCCTACAAGGTGAAGGCGCTGCCGGTGGGAGCCGCCAAGAGACTCAACTCCGCGATTACCATCGAGGCCGGGGTGAGGGCGGTCTTCTGATGGCCGGCCTATCGCTTTTTCGCCATGATGCACTAGGGCGGACCGAGCCGAAGGCCCGGTTCGCCCTGGCGATTTGTCGCTAGCAGATGCCGAAGAAGAAGCAGAGCACGAACCAGATCAGGAAAGCAATGGCCGTAAGGACCAGCAACCACCACAGCCACCAGGGAAGAAGCAGGCACTCGGCTTTCAATTCTGCCATAGGGGGCTCACCTCCGCTGAATGATTCCTATCTACGGCCGATCAGCACCAACCAAAGATCCTGAGGAAGAACCAGATCGCGATGGCGATTGCAAGGAGTATGAGCAGAATGCGGATTATCCAGTTGATCCACCACCAGAACCCGAACTGCTCAGACTTGACTTCTGCCACGAGTCATCACCTCCGCGTTTGCTGTGGTTCATGTTATGCAGTCGCCGGCGATTGCGCATATGACGGATGTCCCGATCTCTAGAGGAGCTCACAACAAGTCTCTGCGCGAGCTGTCTGTTCGCTTGCGTGTGCGCAACCCAAGCGCCCCCCTGCGATCCTTGGGGATGCGTGACCTTAGGGGACCGCGCGATCGATGGGGCCGGCGCGACTGATGGAGCCGCGCGAACGTCTGAGAAAGGGAAAGATGGGTGAGGATCAACTGTGAAACGGCTGGCGGTTATTGGGCGCTGGGAATACCAACGCATCCTGACACCCAGCCAACAGGCCTATCGCGGCAAATCTCC
>CAYYHF010000162.1:0-6108 GCA_964471415.1 uncultured Clostridia bacterium
CTCACGCATACTTGCCTATGTGCCATGCGCACAAAAGGTAACGGCGGCGTGAAAGGGAGCGCTGCGGCCCGAGCCTTGTAGCTGGGGCTCGCGTGTGGGAGGAACTTGCTACGCATCGCGGTCGCGGATGCCGGTCGCGAACCTGTATCCCACGACCCAGCCTTTGCGCCAAGCCTGGGTTCCACGACCCAGGAAGCCGCCGAAATGCTCGCTTTCGGGGGCGAAATCGGACGCGGCGAGGGCGCGGGCCGCCGGCGCGGGCCGCCGGCGCGGGCCGGATGAGCTCGAGGCACTCGCTGGCCACTTGACAAGACATGACCGTTGCGGACATCGGGTCAGATGCGGACATCGGGTCAGAAGGGAACGGGCGCGAGGCGGCGAAGTGTATCGCGATTGAGTCTCCACTAGATACAGGAGGCTGTGCCGTGAAATTACTGAAAATTCTGCATACTTCCGATATTCATCTCGACCATGTGCTCACCGATTACAGGCGGGAGGTGCGCAGAGCTCGCCGGGAGGAGCTGATATCGGCGTTCAATTTCCTGGTGGACGAGGCCGTGCGGCACGGTGTGCACATCATGCTGATAGCGGGAGACCTGCTTTCAGCCGCTTCTATCTCAGATTCCACCGCGTCTGCGGTGCGCCAAGGCTTTCGAAAACTTCAACAGGCATCGATTTTCGTAGCCATCGTGCCGGGAGAGTCTGAGGAAGCGCACTCCCTGGCTATGCTTCGGCAGGTGTGCAGCGAACCTAATGTCAGCTTGTTTACTGGGGAAGAGTGGTCGCAGGTCACGCCCATGGCCGGAGTCAGCGTGTGGGGTCTACGAACTACCTCAAAGAATTCGACAAGTAACGTGCTGGCCAATTTGGCCGTTCGCGGCCTGGGTATACACATCGGCCTCATGCATGGCACTTTCAGCGGCACTCCCGGACTGACATCATCCATAGCGCCGGTGGCGCCCTCCGATCTTGCCCAGTCCGGGCTGGACTATCTCGCACTGGGCCATTACCACAACATGGTGAACAACTCAACGGGCCGCGCCACGTGTTGGTATTCAGGGTCTCCAGTCCATCTTGACCAGAATACTCGGGGTGAGCGCCACGCGCTGATCGTTACTCTGCGCGGAGATGGGGTCCGTGTGTATCCACTCAAGGTACCCGACCGTCCTCAACGTGTGGTGAACATCGAGGTCTCGGCGCCTGGCGCGAAAGAGCAGCTATATGCGCGCCTAGCCCGACTGGCCAGTCCCGAACTCTGCCTCAGGGTCGAGCTCGAAGGCGAGGTGGGCCCGGAGGACGCGGAGCTTTCGCGCCAGGCCGAGCTGGACTTTCAGAGCCGCTTCTTTCAGCTTTGGGTGGCGGACCGCACGGCAATCCGCCGTCCGCCGTGGCATTCGCCCAGCTTGCGCAGGACGCAACTGCAAGAGGAGTTCTTCGGAAGAGTATCTCAGCTGGTAGAGGGCTCGGGCGGCCCGGGCGACTCAGGCGACTCGGGCGCATCGCCCGAACTCATCGGCGGCGCGCTGAAACTAGGACTCCGCGCCTTGGGGGAGGTGGAGACCTTTGATCATCGAGAGACTGTCGTTCAAGGTTAAGGCCAGACGCAGGGCGGTTGAGGCTCGCCTCGTTCCGGGGCTCTCCGTGGCGGCGATCGGCGATCCCGCTCTCGGTCGGGCATTCATGTCCGTTGTGAACTGGACGGGCCGATGCGATGGAACTTCATGGGCGGAAATGGCGTTGGTGGACGGAAACGGCACCCGCGTCCTGCTGGCGCTGGAACAAGGCCCTGACGGCAGGAGCGTGGCCCGCGCCGTCAACGAGCGCACTGGTGAAGAGATGGAGGCGCCGCGCCAGGTGAGTCTGGCCTTGACGCTGCCTGCCAACGATGACTATGGCGACTGTAGTCTGCCGTTGGCATCTATGGTGTGCGCGGCCGAAGCCGAGCTGTGCGCGGCAATCGCGGCGATGGACGAGGCCGTGTCTGACGCGGACGAGATCAGAGCGAAGCGGCATGCGCGCTGTGCGCGGCTCGAAGCGGAATCGAGCCGCGTTCACAGGCTGCGAGCGCGGCGGGTGGCGCTTGAGTCCAGGCTGTCGTGGATTGCGGAGCGAATTCGATTCATCGATGGCAGATTGGCGTGCATAGAGTCTTCTCTGGTGGCGTGCGACCAGCGTGATGAGATCCAGGACTACATAGGGAGGCTTAGAGCCTGTCTTGCGGAGTGCGACCGAACGCTCTCGTCTGCAGGGGAGGCCAGGGAGGTTTGCCTGACGGCGGAGGCGGAGCGCGCCGCCTGCCCCGGCAATGACGGCGCATTCGAGCCTGCTGTGGCTGCCGAGGTGCGGTCGCTCGAAAGATACCAAAGAGAGCTTGAGAGGAAGGCGGGCGAATGCGATGCCCGATTGTCGCGGGCGACTGCGTGGCTTGGACGACTCCGGGCAGAGCAAGCGTTGGTGCATGAGGCCATCGGGAGTCTGGGCGATGAGCGTTTCTCGGAGGAGACTGCATCGCATGCGCGTTCGGTGTCTATTGCCATTTCCGACAAGGAGAAGGCGCTCCAGGCGATCGGCGAGCAGATCGCATCGGCAGATGAGGTTCTTGCGCGGCGAAAACTGGCACAGCGATTGACGATAGGAGGCGTGACCCTAGCGGCGCTGTCGCTTGCAGCGGTCATGCTGCCCCCCGTTGCCGAAAAGGGCGCATCCATCTTTCTAGTGATGCTCGTAGCGGGCCTGCTCGGCACTGCGCTGGGAATACGTCTTGGAATTGAGATCGAAGAGCGCGCCGGGTCCCGGGCCGCGCTGGACCGAAACAGGGCCGCTCTCACCAGGCAACTGGTCTGGAACAGGCAGCGACTGTCGGCATTGCTCGGAGGATGCACGCTGGAAGACTATGTGGCTGCCCTGAACGAACGGCGCCAGCTGGCGCAGAGGAGAGACGCCATAGCTGATGAGATGAAAGATGCGCTGGACGATCTGACTCGCCTACACAATGCGGCGGATTTCACGCGCGTAAGCGCGGCGCGTGTGAAGGAGCGGTTGACCGATATACTGCGGACAGCCGGTTTTGACTCGGCCGCAAGCTATCTTGACGCCCATGAACGCTATCTCAGGCTGGACTCGGCATTTGAGGACGCGCGGCGCAAGCTCGAATCCAGCCTAGGCGGACGGACAGAGTCGGCCATTGCAAGGGACATGGAACTGGCAGCTGAGGAGATTGCGGTGGCTGAAGCCTGCCGGGACGCGCTTTCCCATCCCCGAGCAGACGGTCGCTTGGGCGAGTTGTCGGATGAATACGCGCTCAAAGCGGAGGAAAGCAAACGACTCGCGGGTGAACTTGCCTCAGGACGCAAAGAACTGGAGGAAGTGGAGCGGGAGTTGAGCGCCATCGATGTATGGGAGGCGGCCAGCGATGCGGCTGAGGCGGCCATGGAGGAGGAGACGACTGCGCAGCGCAGAGGGTGTGCCGCCCTCGCTCGCTCGCTTCTTCAGGGGCTCCTCGATGCGCGGGCGCCGGAGGCCGTGCAGAAGCTTGGGGAATCCGCATCGGAGATCCTTCGCTTCATAACCGAGGATCGCGATGCGGCCTTCACATGTAGTCTTGAGAACGGCCGTGTAGTCTTCGCTTTTCGGGACGCCCAACGGGCGGATGAGCGCATGCAGCTCGCGGCCAGACTCGCTATCGAGCTCGCCCAGAGAGAACCGGCGGATGGGTCTGATGTCGCGCCTTTGGTTGTGCAGAGGTGGGGGCCGACAGCGAACCCTGCTGAGCTGCTATCGGCGTTGCGTCGAGTCGCGCTTACGCGACAGGTGATTCTGATTGCATCGCCTGACGTTCTCACAGAATGCGCTCCCGGCGATCACACGATAACCGTAGGATAAGCAAATGCAGGGAATCGAGGTGATACGTTGAATTACTAGGGGATCCGTCAACAACACCAACCGAGGAGGACGAGCATTGAATTACGTCCAATCGCTTGTGTGCATCTCCTGCGGCGCGTCCTACAGTTACCTTCCGTCTACGTATACGTGTAGTTCGTGCGGTGGCGTGCTTGACGTTGTGTACGACTACCGTTCAATCCGCCCGGAAGATTTCACGCACTCCCTGGCTGCCGACCCCGACAGGTCTATCTGGCGATACGAAAGCTTGTTGCCGGTATCGCCGGGCGGTCCGCGCCCGAGGCTCAGGGTGGGCGGGACGCCGCTCTACGCCGCCAGCCGACTTGCTCAGGAAATCGGGCTTCGCGAGGCGTTCGTGAAGGACGATGGCGTCAACCCCACTGCCTCGCTGAAAGATCGGGCATCGGCAGTGGCGGTGGCCATGGCCTTGGAGGCCGGCGCCGCCACAATCGGTTGCTCCTCCACTGGTAACGCCGCATCATCCTGCGCGGGGTGTGCGGCATCGGTGGGGTTGCCCGCCGTCATATTCGTTCCCGAGCGTGCTCCGGCAGGGAAAGTGGCGCAACTTCGCATGTTCAATGCTGTGGTCATACGCGTTCAGGGAAGCTACAAGGACGCATTCGACCTGTCGCGCGAGGCGATACAGCGCTATGGATGGTACAACCGCAATGCGGCTATCAACCCCTACATGGTGGAGGGCAAGAAGACGGTGTCCTTTGAGATATGGGAGGACTTAGGCTCGGCCCTGCCGGATTGGGTGGCGGTAGCGGTGGGGGATGGGTGCACTGTTGCAGGAGTATGGAAGGGATTCCGAGAATTGTACGATATCGGCGCAATACCCAGGACTCCCAGAATCCTGGGCGTGCAGGCGCGAGGCTCCAACCCCATCAGCGTGTCTTTCCGGACGGGCAGGCCTATGGAGCCTGGTGGGGAAGATACGATCGCCGATTCTATCGCAGTCGGCGAGCCCAGAAACCCGGTGAAGGCAGTGCGCGCAGTTCGCGACTCAGGCGGAACCATGATCGATGTATCCGATGAGGAGATTCTGTCTGCTATGAGGTTGCTCGGCCGCACTACGGGGGTTTTCGGAGAACCGGCCGGCTGTGCCGGCCTCGCCGGGCTGGCGCGCGCAGTGCGCGAAGGCATCGTTGATGGATCTGAAAGCGTCTGCGCGATAGTTACCGGTAACGGCCTGAAAGATATCCAGACAGGCATTCGCGCTGCGGGCGAGCCTGTCACCATCCCGCCTGACATCGCTCTTTTGGAGCGCGAGCTTGCGCGTGTCGCGCCCGGCGTTCTGCCGTGACGGGTCGCGCGACTCGCCGCATGAGTCGGGGCAGTCTGACAGAGGGTGTAGCTGATGTATGACTTGGCGGTAGTGGGCGGCACTGTTGTATCAGCTGATTCAGTTGGGGTCGCCAATGTCCTGATCAAAGAGGGTGTGATCGCACAGGTCGTGCCGGCTGAGGACGATGGCGGCCCAGACCGCGACCGCGGCGGGATCCGCGGCGGGGTCCGCGGCAGGGTCCGCGGCAGGGTCGGAGGCCAGACCCGAGCTTCGATCCGGGCCGAACAGGTGGTGGACGCCCGTGGCATGTTGGTGATGCCGGGCGTGATCGATCCCCACGTCCACTTCGGGCTGCGTTCGCGCGGCACGGTTACGGCCGATGATTTCGCGTCCGGCACGGCCTGCGCCGCGGCGGGCGGGGTGACTACGGTGATCGACTACGCCGACCACCTTCCAGGTACGACGCTGGCTGAGTCCGCCGCGCTCAGGCTGGCGGAGGTCTTTGGGCAGGCGGCAGTGGACTATGCCGTCCACCAGAACTTCATCCGGCTGGACGCCGATTTTCCCGAGCAGCTGGCCGAGCTGCGCGCGGCCGGGGTAGGCAGCGTCAAAGTCTTCACCACTTACAAAGATGCGGGCTACATGCTGGAGGGCGGCGATCTTCAGGCCTTGCTCGCCGCGGCCCGGTCTCAGCACGTGCTGGTCACTGTGCATGCCGAGGACAACGACGCGATTGCGCTCGCTCGCCGGCAACTGGAAACCGCCGGAACCGTTTCACCTGCGTACCATGGAAAGTCCAGGCCGGCGAAGGCCGAGGAGCGGGCTGTGAGAAATGTCATTGGGGCGGCCGAGGCCGCTGATGCGCCTGTCTACGTTGTGCACATCTCCACCCTCGGGGCAATAGAGGCCATTTCGGAGGC
>CAYYHF010000163.1:0-6081 GCA_964471415.1 uncultured Clostridia bacterium
AACCGGCATCATGGGTCTCCAGGTATTTCACTCCGTAATCGCCGTACTTGCCGTGCGGACCAGGCTGTTTGTTGGCCATAAGTAGATCGGCATTCACTATTTGCAGCTGAAGGAGGGATGCGAGGAAGGATGGAGACGCCTTCTTGAGATTGAACCGCACTGTATATTTGTCCACAGACTTCGTCTGCCCAACGTCTATTATGGGCGAGAAGTACGTAGCGGACGCTCCCTTTAGTGTGAGCATTCGGTCGATGGAGAAGACCACATCGTCCGCTGTGATTTCCGAACCATCATGAAACAGTATCCCAGGGCGGATCTTGAACGTATAGACCTTGCCGTCTGCGGACATCGTCCATGACTCGGCAATCCAGGGCTGCACAATCTTACCCTCTTCTCTGGTAGGGTAGACTAGTGGCTCGTAAAGGTTATATGCGAGAACGTAGTCGGTATTTCCTGTCTTCTGGATAGGATCGGGTGATCGCAATTCCAAGTTGATCGCGAAGTTAAGGACTACTTCGCCGGCATTGACGCTGCTTACCATGGTAAAGCCCATCAGAGCAACGACCAATGCAAGACATGCAACCTTTGCCACGACTTTTCTCATGTTTACAGCCTCCTTGTCCAGATTGGCATTGGAAAATCCCGCGTCCAGGACGCTGAGGGCGCCAGTTGCTACTTCGTCATGTCCTGCCTGTACGATGTGGGTTTCGGATACGATAGCCTGCTATGTCTCCAATCCATAGCTGCCAGCGACTCTGCGGTTTTCAACGCGGCCAAAGCGGGGTCGATCACGGGCACATGAACGACCTGTTGAATTCGGCCGGCGAGTCCTGCAAACCCCAGACAGCCTAGGACGATGGCCTCAGCACTGTCTTCGGCTATGCATAGCCTGGCCACTTCCGCAGTAGCTTTCACCGTCCTTTCAGGATCCTTTTTCAGGTCGAGGACAGGAATACCCAGGGCCCTTACCGAGGCTAATGCGGACCGATCAACTCGAGTTCGACTCATCCTCTCTCTTGTGCTGACTACCGTTTCCGGCAACACAGTGACTATCGAGAACCGCGTGGAAAGCATGCCTGCGATGTGCATGGATGCTTCCCCGGGCCCGATGACGGGGATTTCCGACATCTCCCGTGCTGCCTCAAGCACAGGATCTCCAAAGCAGTAGATTATGAGGGCATCGTTCTCTGTCTGCAGCCTGTCTACCGCCTCCAGTATTCCCGCAGCCGCAAGCGCATCATCATAGTGCGACTCCAAGGACAACGGGCCTGATGAGATCGAGTACACGTTGACGCGCGTTCCCGGAAACGCCCTCTGCTGGAGGAATTCTCGCCTGTTATCCAACTCCTCAGGTGTCTTCCGCGAGCTTGGAATGATCACGCCCACCTGCAACTTTCTCATCTCCCCTCTAGACCCAGCCGTTGCCGTTGCCCAGATAGGCGCGGACAACCCTGCTACAACGCCTCATGGTATCCAACAGTCGATTTCTTTCCCTAGCCAGCTTTGTCACCAGCAGATTCCTCTCCGCGTCATCCGTTATCTGCGACAGTCTCTCTACCTCACGGATTCTCGGCAGGGCAGTTCGCATGTAGGTGGAACCGTAGGTATCCTGATAGTAGGGATCCACGCCGCTATAGTTGATGGGGATTAACTCGCGACTCAGAACACGCTGGACCTCATTGGCAGAGGCGACCGCCTCGTCGTCAGCAAGAGTGCGGGGATCTGCCGTGTTGTCGTAAAACAGGCTCAAGAGGCGCCCCAGCTCCGCTATACCCTGTGACAGGCCAGCCAGGTCCAGCGCCTCCTGTGCGCTCTGGAGTTGCCCCACGCGAACCTCAAACAAGTCCACAACTCTGCGAAAGTTGAACGGATATACCCGCGCGTTCAGGAGTCGAACGAGCTCCAGCGCCTTGACATCCATATCACGTTCGAAGTTCCTGGGGTCGACTTTGTCAACGGTGTCGTAGGGCGTGTGGTTCCACCAACCCAGGATCGCGCCGTGCCACTCGGCGATCTTCTCAGGTGAGAATCGCATCCACGCATTGGTGCACGGAATCCCGATCCCGAAGAAACTACGATCGCCGGTCTTCTCCTCTCGATAGCTTTCAATCGGGAAGTCCGGATCTAGGACTTCTCTGGCTGTCCTGACAGTGAAATCCGATAGCTCCTCAGTATCGCTGGAACCAAAGATTGTGGCCTCTGCCAGACCCGGACTGTCGCAGTTCATGTAGCACAAGCAGTGTTCTCTCAGTTCGGTCCAAAAGTTGTCTACGTACCACGTGGATCCGCTCATGATACCTGTCTCATGGCCCGTCCAGAACGCGATTCGCAGTTCGCGTTCGAGATCATCCGCGTTTTCCTGGAACACCCTCGCAAGTTCCAGCATCATGGCTACCCCGGCGGCGTTGCAGGTCACACCGGGATTCCAGGCATCCAGATGCCCTCCAAGCAGCACGAACTCACTGTCGGTCTTCTTGTTCCCGACCTTCGCCACAACGTTATAGGTCTTCATCCATGCGTTGTCCGCCTTTGCATAGACAACCACTTCGACGGGACCGTTCTTGATCATCTCGACCAGACGCTCCCCATCGCACTTCATAATGGATACAACCGGAAGTGTCGGCATCAGCTTCATGGTTTCCGGCGTTGGATTGCCCCACACCGGCTTAACAGTACCGCGAGAGATCACCTTGAAATCAGGACGCCCCCAGGTGATTGAGACAACCGCCGCAGCTCCGTGCTGCTGGGCGATTCTGACTTTCTCGGGTCTAGGGGGATTGTATGAATGCTCAATAACAACAATCTTTCCGTTTGCATCGATATCCTTATAGTACTCCTCTGCCCCGGATCCTACGAACACAAGCTCGCCACGAATGCCGTCAGCGCCTGTCGATGCGCTATGTGCAAGCGGCAGAGACCGGATCTCTTCAGCCCCAGGATGCACTATCTCCAGCTTCGACTCCAGGGGAACGCTTATGTAGCTGTCGAATTCATACACGTCATGCGAAACGCCATACTCGTCAAGTGTGCGGCAAAGGTACTCCACTGCCTTTTTCTCACTCTCGGTCCCTGCGAGACGATCCGGAGTCTTGTCCGTCAGCCATCTGATATGCTCGAATGCCTTGTCTACGCTCGTCCGGTCCACAATCTTCTGTTCCATCGACGACAGGCCCATTCGGATGCCCTCCTTAATTGCTCTGGCCTATGCTTGTGTGCCGGCGGGACAGAACCCGCAGGGTTCTGTCGTCCGACTCAATCCACAACCGCACCGCAATCCCTATGTTGCGTTGTACGCAACCATGGTTCATCCATTACATCATCTTCGACGCCCGTTGTGGAATTCCTTCTCCGAAAAGAGAGACGCCCATTCCTGTCGGCAGCTGTTGAATGTTGTAAGAAGCCAGCTAACGACCGACATTCTCGGCCTGACCTGTCTGGACCGCAATTTGCCGGAGCGACCCAGAATAGCTGTCAAAATGGGCGACAAGCCCAACTCCACTCCATGAAGTCCTGTTGGCATTGGTTGCGCATACTGCAACCCTGTTGATGCACTGTTCTCGGTTTCGCTTCGGACTCCTTCTCGGCGGAGTTGAATTCGAGTCCATGGGTATTGGCAACTAGGATCCTCGGCATTGCCATGGACAGCCTGCCTCCTTCTGCCCGCGCCTCAGCAAATGTTATTATACCAGCTAAATAGCCATATCCGGTAGAGAACTGTCCTCTGCCGGGTTGCACCCTGCAACCAAAGCAGCAATGCCGAAGTGCGTACGCTCACGATGGGTGAACGTACGCACTTCGAGTAGCGCCATACATTGCTGCATTGCAGGACTGCTTATCCTGGCGTCAAGAGCAAAGCCGGCGCCATCATGATGCCGATGGTTCAGTTAGTCGAGTAATCCTGCCCTTCCGGCAATGACAGCAGCGCCGGTTATGCTCAGCTTATCTAGCTCGGATTGCTCACAAGCCTGCTTAATCACTCTGCCGCCGTATCGAGATCGCACGAAGTGGGTAAAGCACCTGCATCTGTCCTCATGGCCCAAGAGAACGTAATCCGGGCAGTCGTCGAAACCCACCAGTGGAAACTCGTGGATGGAGCGCATGTCGTCTGCCACGATCGCGGCCGTCAGAAACAGCCGGTTCGCGGAAGCTGGCTGTCCAAGCAGAACATCCATGAACCGCGGCATGAGAGTGGCTCGCAGAAACCCTGCCGAATGCACCACCTCAAGCGCAAGGTCGGCTATCTCCGGGTCAAACTGCGCCCAGGACTCACCGACCACAGACTTCCCTACAGCGCTGTTCGATACTATCGCTTCATACAATTGCCCACTGAGGGTGGTCAGGGAACCGGCGATCTTACAATCCTCAGTCACTCTGATGTACTTGGTATGAGAGCTGAAAACCACCACCGTAAACGGAGGACGCAGGTCCGGGCATAGGTGAAGCAAGCCCATGATCTGCGATTCCTCCCCGCGCAGGAAATCGAGGCGTCTCAAATCGCGTACAGTGGCATCGGATTCGAATCTGTTCTTGATTCCACGAATGAATGCCACGGGCACATCAGGCGGAAATACCTTCGGATCACGCACCACCTTGACGCTCTTCACGAGTTCCTCAAGGCCCGCGGGCGCCCAGAGGTGGGGGATTTCCATTAGGCCCAGTTCCGAAGTGATCATCCCAAAGGCAACCGCCAGGCGGATATCGCCGACCTTGAGCCCCGCGCCGCGTATCGTATCGAGGAAGAGCTCGCTGAGCCCATCTCTGAGCACTCGCGCGCCGCCTCCAACTGTATCTTTCACGCCTACCTTCTTCGCGCCCACCGCCGTTGTACGGTAATCTCCGTCAAGCACATATATCCTTGAGTTCGTCGTGCCGCAGTCTATTACGGCGAAATGCACAGCCGTTAGCCTCCTCTATCTGCCTGCAGTCAAAGCACGTCCTATAGCACACCCAGTTTCCTAAGCTCTGATGTCATTCTTGCCAACTCTGCATCGCAGAGAGGTAGAAGTGGCTCGCGCGGATACGCTTCACATACATTTCTGATCTTCAGGAATGAATATGCAGCGACGACCGTGGACTTGGCAAGGTGCATGATGTCGCGCAGCGCATTCACCCTGGATTGCGCCTTGCGGGCTTCCTTCACATTGCCGTTTAGCGCCGCCTCATACAAGTCGCTACATACCTCGGGGAACGCATTGCCCAAGCCCGGAATGAAGGCTCGTGCACCCAATACCGCTGCCGACAGGAACATCGCCTCCGTACCAATCACAACATCGAACCCAGAGCTCCCCAATGCCCTTTCAAGGCGCTCAAATGCAACAATGTCGAAGCTGCTGTCTTTGATGCCGGCTACGCCCACATCGCGCAGCTCGCGAACGAAGTCGATCTCAGCGGAGAACCCTGTTAGCTTCGGGTTGCTGTAGAAATAGACCGGGATGTCCACTGCCCCGACTAGGCGTTCGAAGAAGCGCTTGATGCTATCCTCGTTGTGATGAAAGTAAAAGGGCACTACTGACGCAACCCGATGCACACCGTTGTCCTGAGCGTGCTTGGCGAGCTGGATCGAGTCACGTGTATTGGTGGTTCCTACGTGCACAACGAACTGGAGGTCGGGCGAGATGCGCTTTGAAACCATCTCCACCAAGCGCTGTCGCTCCTCCACGTTCATCAAGGGTCCGCAGCCATATGATCCACATACAAACAGGCCTTGAACTCTGGTGTTGAGGAATTCGACCAGCGTGGCCACACTGGCCTCACATATGTTCCCGTCACGGTCAAACGGCGTGACCATGGGCGGTATTTGTCCCTGAAGTCTCTTCATAATCACAACTCCCTGCCGCGCCTATTGCTACTGCTGTGTCGTGCCCCATCTGAACTCTTCCTGATTGACTTGCATGGTCAGACTGCAATAATGGTGACACCGATTAGGTCCTTTCGCCCTGATAGCGCCTGCGCAACCTGAGAAGCGGTACTGCCCGCATCGATAATGACCACGTCTCCCTCTCTGACCATCCGAGCCGCATGTTGCCCTATTGCACGTTTTCCCTCGGCATGTCCGCTCTTCGGGAACTCATTCAAGATATG
>CAYYHF010000164.1:0-6076 GCA_964471415.1 uncultured Clostridia bacterium
CCCTCCATCTCCTCGGCTGTGATCGACTTGGCAACCTCCACACATTCGATCAACCGCATATTGCGGAAGTGGTAGGTGAGGAAATCGTAGGCGATCGACTCCAGCGAGTCGAAACTGCGCAGCATAGACCCGACAACACGTCTACGGCTCCGTTCGAATTGGTCGGCGTCGATGCCTTGGGCGGCGAACGCGTCGATCCCCTCGACAACACGCTCTATCAGCTGATCAGGTTGGACACTCCTGCCCGTGAACATAGCGAAGCCGTAATCGCGTTGGCATTCAACATCCCAGCCGAAAGAGGGGTCGATGAGCCCGTCTGCGTAGAGCGAATTGTACAGCGCAGAGCTTCTTCCCGCCAGCATATGCATGAGGATCTCCATGCCGATCATCTTGCGCATAAGCGGCGGACCATCGTAGCCAACATGGGCATCCTTGTACCCGAAACACACTATCGGCTCAGCCACGGCCATGACCTTTTCAACCCGACGAACGCCGATCTCTTTCGGTTCCTTGGGGCGAATCCTCTCAAGATCGGGCGCCGCCCCAAAATCCCGGCCGGAAAGACACGCCGATGCCCTGTCGCCTACCTCGGCAGGCGCTACATCGCCCACTACAAACAAGGTCATGTTAGAAGGATGGTAGAACATCCTGTGGCATTCGTAGAGCGTTTCCCGGGTGATGCTCCGCACCGAATCGATTGATCCCGCGATATCTTCCCGAACCGGATGACGCCGGTACATAGCCTGAAGCAGACCCTTCACGACCTGCCAGTCGGGGGAGTCCTGGTTCATCCTGATTTCCTGCTCAATGATGCCCTTCTCCTTCTCCACGCTCTCATCTGTGAAATGCGGCCTCATCACGAAGTCCAGGAGCGTATCCAGCGCCGGCCAGAAGTTGTCGACACACGCGAAAAGATAGCACGTCATTGTGTGGCTGGTGAAAGCGTTGGAATAGGCGCCGAGGTCAGCGAAAACATCGTCCACGGACCCGTTTTCCTCCTCGAACAGCTTGTGTTCGAGGAAGTGAGCGATGCCCTCAGGGGTGGACACGATATCGCCTGTACGCCGAATTCGAAACCGCGTATCGACAGATCCGTATCTCGTTGCCAGCACGGCGTATCTCCTGGCGTAGCCGCGCTTGCGCATAGCGGCCAACTCCAGCCCGCAATCGAGCCGAGTGCGCGCCGCCTCCTCGCGCAGCAGCTCTGACCTGACCAGCTCCATCTCATGCATGACGAGCGTCCTCCCCGTTTCGCAGAAAGTAGACCGTATCCAGCCGGATCCGGCGCGCGACTCTCACTACATCTTCCGAGGAAACCTGGGATATGCTCTGTTTGAGCTGATCAGCGGCGATCGCACAGCCATTGATGATGCCTGTTAAGGCAAGATCCATCAACGAGGACGGCTGATCCCTCATCATCTCTACGTCTCGGATCAAGCCCCGCCGCGTATTCTCCATCTCGCTTTGGGTGATCGCGCCGCGTCGAACCTCATCGAGCTCCTCCTGGATGATGCCGACTGCGGCGTCCAGCGCCTCGAAGTCAATGCCGGCAGTCACCCACATCAACCCCTTGGTCTGTTCAATGCCTGACGAGGCGAAATAGGCCAGACCGGCGCGTTCTCGGACATTCTCGAACAGCTTCGAGTGTGTGTAGCCTCCAAACACTCCGTTCATGAAGAGCAGCGCAGCGAAGTCCGGGTCCGCAAAAGTTACGCCCGTACGGTATCCCATAACCAAGTGGCCCTGGTTGACGGGCATCCGCTCCACAATCCATCGGGGTTCGTCCGGCGATGCCGGACCACGGGAAAACGCGGGGCCAACCGGGCGGGGTTGTCGCGACAATTCGCCAAACGCGTCCGCAGCCAACTCCGCCGCCTGCGCGTGGTCTACATCGCCCACCACAAAGATGTCCATCGGGCGTTCGCGAATCGCCCGAGCGTGCCACGCTCGCAGCAAATCGGGGGTGATCGCGTCAATGTCCTCCACTCTGCCGAGTTTGCTCACCCCGTAGGGCTCGGTCTCACACATCCGTTCGTTGCAGCGGCGGAACGCGTAGGCCTGCTTGTCATCGAGAATACTCTCTATTCTGCGCCTGAGGTTGGTCTTCTCCTGGGCAACGTAGTCGGCCCGGAGCCCGCTGCCTTCCACAGCGGGCTCGCATATGAGCTCGCGAAGGATACTGAAGCCTTTGCGCAGCATGGCATGGCCGCCATCCAAATACGCATCATTGACTACTCCCACGGCAAACGTGAGCAGGTGCCTCTCGCCCCTCTTCGACACATCCGCCGATACGGACGTTCCGTAAAGGTCGTCCAGGTTGCGCATGTAATCGGCTGTCTGGGGCCATCTCCTGGTGCCTCGCCGCAGAACCTGCGGGAGCAGGGCATTGTATGTGGCGCCATCCGTCGAAAGGTCAGAGTGGAGCACTGCTGCAAGCAAGCTGGCCTTGAACTTCGTTGCACGCATCACGTGTAGGTCGGCTCCCATGGGCAGACGCTCGACTCGGAAAACCTCCTCCAAAGCAACCCCTCCAAGCACTCCCCAAAATCGCATACCTTAGTATGGCCCATTCTCACCCGGCATCTCAAGCGCAAACGGACCCGCCGCGCTTGAACCCGGCGCAAGCGCACCCGGCACACGCCGGGCGCACCAGGCAGGAAGGGGACGGAGTGAATCCGCCCCCCTCATCGTGTTCGTCTCGGCCGTGCCGATCAGCGCTTCGGCGCGATTCCCCTCGCCGTGTAGTGCGTATGCAGCAGTTCATGCGATTTGTGCCCTAAAGGCTTGCCGAGGAATTCGTCATAGAGCTGCTTGACTTCAGGGTTCTCGTGAGACTTCCGGATCGGAAGATCCCTGTCGGCCTGGTATGTGGCATCGATCCTCGAAAGACGTCTCTCGGTATTGGTGCCTATGGGTTGTCCGCCTCCGCCTATGCAACCGCCGGGGCACGCCATTATCTCGATAAAGTGATAAGACGCCTCCCCCGATTTCACGCGGTCGAGGAGCTTGCGCGCATTCGCCAGGGTGTGGGCCACGGCCACTCGCACCACCGTATCGCCCAGGGCGACTTCCGCCTCCTTGATTCCCTCAAATCCGCGGACCTCGCAGAAGTCGAGCGAAGGCAGTTCCTTCCCCATCACTACCTCGTATACGGTCCTGAGGGCCGCTTCCATCACGCCTCCGGTCGCTCCGAAGATGACAGCGGCGCCCGTGCCGATCCCCAGCGGCGCATCGTAGTTCTCAGGCTCCAAGCCGCTCGGATCTATCCCAGCCTCCCGCAGCATGCGCGCCAGTTCCCTGGTAGTCAGGACCGCGTCGACATCCTTGTAGCCGGACGACCGCATCTCGGGGCGCTCGCACTCGAACTTCTTGGCCGTGCACGGCATGATCGACACCACGTACATGTCGGCGGGATCGACACCGGCCTTCTCGGCGTAGTAGGTCTTGGCTACCGCCCCGAACATCTGCTGAGGCGACTTGCACGTAGACAGATTGTCCAGCATATCCGGGTAGAAGTGTTCGATGAACTTGATCCAGCCCGGACTGCACGAGGTTATCATGGGCAGCGTTCCGCCTGTCTGAAGTCGCTGGAGCAGCTCATTGCCCTCTTCCAGGATAGTGAGGTCGGCTGTGAAGTTGGTGTCGAAAACGCGGTCGAAGCCCAGAGCTTTCAGGCCCGCCACCAACTGGCCGGTGACTATAGATCCCGGAGCCATTCCGAATTCCTCGCCGAGGGCAACACGGATGGCCGGCGCCGTCTGCACCACTACATGCTTCTTGGGATCCGCCAACGCCGCCCAGACTTCTCGCGTCGAGTCCACCTCGCTCAGGGCGCCGGTGGGGCAGACCAGTACACACTGGCCGCACAAGACGCAGGCAACATCGTTTAGAGGAAGCTCTCCGGCCGGGCCCACAACCGAGTTGAATCCGCGACCCGACACGTTGATCGCGGATACGCCCTGCACGTGCTCGCAGACGGCCACGCACCGCCGGCATAGAATGCACTTATCCGGATCCCGTACTATCGATGGCGTGGACTCATCCGCGCAATGGTGCGACTTCGCGCCCTCGAACCGGATCTCCCGTATTCCCAAGGATTCCGCTAAGGCCTGCAGCTCGCACGATCCACTGCGCACGCATGTCAAACACTCGAACGGATGGTTGGATATGATCAGTTCGAGGACTGCGCGCCGCGCCTCTCGCACTTGCTTGGTGTTGGTATGAACAACCATCCCCTGCGCAGCGGGTGTAACGCAGGACGCCGCGAGCGTCTTGGCGCCCTCGATCTCCACAACGCAGAGACGGCATGATCCTATCTCGTTGATCTCCTCGAGGTAGCAGAGGGTCGGTATCTTCGCGCCCGCCTGCGTTGCAGCCTCGAGAACGCTCGTGCCTGCCGGGACGGTGACTTGCCGTCCATCTATGGTGAGAGTGACTTCACCCATTCGTATCACACTCCATTCTCGTGGTCTTACGGCTCGCGGACGTCGCACTGGAAGCAGCGGGCAGCCTCCGCCACTGCCATGTCCTTAGTCAGACCGAGTTCGACCTCTTTGAAATTCCTACTGCGTTCGGAAACCGGCAGTTCGGGCATGACGCACCTCTTGCACTCTTCCTCGATGGGCGTACCCACCAGCTCTCGATGGATGTCGGCATCGGCGCCCTGCCACGCTACGCCTCCCATGAACTTGTCTATCGCAAGCGCAGCCTCCCGTCCCGCTCCGATCGCTCCGATCACGGTCCACGGGCCGGTGACGCAATCGCCGCCTGCGAACACGCCCGGCAAGTTGGTCTGCATCGTATCGGGATCAGTGATCAGCAGCCCCGACTTGGTTGTGAGCAGCGCCTCTGCATCCTTGTCCGCTCTTTCGGCAAAAGCGGTGTCCACAGACTGGCCTATGGCGGGAATGACCGTATCCACATCGACTATGGCGCGCGATGCGTCTACCGGTACCGGGCGTCTGCGGCCGGACTTGTCGAAGTCGCCCAGCCTCATGCGTACGCATTCCATCTGGGTTACCTTGCCATCGGCACCAACCAACTTGGTAGGAGCGGTGAGGTAGTGAATCTGGATGCCTTCGTCGATTGCGGCCTGAATCTCGGCAGCATCAGCCGGCATATCCGACCGCAGCCTGCGGTAGACTATGTGGACCTCCTTGGCGCCCATGCGCAGCGCCGTACGGGCAGCATCGATTGCGGCGTTTCCTCCGCCCACCACCGCCACCTTCTGGCCAACCTTCACTTCGCGGCCCAGAGCCACATCGCGCAGGAATTCCACCGCCGGCAAAACCCCTGCCAGGTTCTCGCCAGGCACGCCCATGGTCCAGCTGCCTTGCGCCCCCACCGAAACGAACACCGCATCGTATTCCGACTTGAGTTGGTCCAAGGTCACGTCAACGCCTACCCGCGTATTCAGCCGGATCTCCACGCCTTCCTTCTCGATGGCTTCGATCTCGAACTTCAGCGTCTCCTTGGGCAGCCGGTAGTCAGGGATTCCCACAGCCAGCATGCCGCCTGCCACAGGAAGCGCCTCGAACACAGTGACCTTGTGGCCGAACAAGGCCAGGAAGTGCGCCGCCGAAAGCCCTGCCGGACCTGCTCCCACTATGGCTACCTTCTTGCCGGATGGCTCGGCGAGTTCGGCCTTGTACTGGCGCCCGCTCTTGATCTCCCAGTCGGCCGCGAATCGCTTCAGCGCCTTGATCGCCACAGGCTGGTCGAACGTTGCGCGCCTGCACTTGGACTCGCACGGATGGTCGCACACACGCCCGCAGATGGCCGGGAACGGGTTGGTCGACCGAATCAGGTCCACCGCTTCGTCGAACTTGCGCTCCTGAATCAGCGCAATGTAGCGCGGCACCTCCACGCCGGCCGGGCACGAATTCTGGCACGGCGAGTTGAACAGCGCGGCGCATGAAGACGCCGGGCACTTCTTCTTGCGAATGTGCGCCTCGTATTCGTCTCTGAAGTACCTGATAGTGGACAGCACCGGGTTGGGCGCGCTCTGGCCCAGACCGCACATGGCGGTGGTCCGTATCTGCTCGCCCAGCTCGATCAGGAGCTCGATATCTCCCTC
>CAYYHF010000165.1:0-5977 GCA_964471415.1 uncultured Clostridia bacterium
GGGATTATCGCATGTTCGTCGCTCTAGCTCCACGTGGGTTCTATTTTACGCTTACGTAGAGTACAGGTTCGCGACCGCCATCATCGACTGCGATGCGCAGCCAGATCTCCCCATACTCGATCCCCAGCTACAAGGCTCGGACCGCGGCGCTCCCTTTTGCGCCGGCGGCCCGCACGCCCGTTGCAAGACCCGCGAAGGGCTTGGAGTGACGCCTACGCCGCGGTAGCATTTGAAGGTAATCTCCATAAAATCTTGTGGCATCGAAGAAGGAAAACTCCAACCCGTGTAGAATACCTTCCTCGAAAACGTAGAATGCGCGGAGTAATACTTCAGAACAACACGGCTACACCGGGCGACTAAGTATTCGACGGAGGTGAACCGGATGGCCCAGAACGAGAAGAGCAACGCGGCAGATACCTTGCTGCCTGTTTCGAGTTGTTCCGTGCGTCTGAGGCGGATGTTCGACTCTCTCAGGCCCGCGGAGAAGAAGGTCGCGTCCTACATCCTCGATAATGGCAGTCAGGTCATATACCAATCGATCACAGAGCTTTCCAATGCAACAGGCACTTCCGATGCAACCATAATCCGTCTTGCAAACGCGTTGGGCTACAGCGGCTATCAGGAACTCAAGATCGCATTGGCTAGGGAACTGGTCTCGCCCGACAAGAACATCCATGACGACATAGAACCGGGCGATTCGCTTCCGGTGGCGGTGAAGAAGGCTTTTCAGGCGAACGTGCAGGCAGTCAGCGATACGCTGGATGTGTTGGATCTTGACTTGCTCAAGGCAGCTGTGGATGCGGTAATCCGGGCCAAGCAGGTCTACCTGTACGGGGCGGGAACGTCCGCGCTTACTGCCCAGGATGCCTACTACAAACTCCTCAGGGTCGGGATTCACGCCAACTTCTACGCCGACATGCATATGCAGGCGATGTCTACCGCTCTGATCAGCGCGGATGATGTGGTCATCGGGTTTTCTCATTCAGGGAGCACCAAGGATGTGGTGGACATCATCGATCTGGCAAAGAAGCGGGGCGCCTGTGTCATATGCATCACCAACCGTCTGCGTTCGCCTTTGGCCAAGTTGGCCGACATCATGCTTCGCACTGCTTCCGAAGAGACTCCCTTCGGGTCGGGCGGAATGCCGTCCATGATGGCTCAGCTGTCGGTGGTAGACGCATTGTTCGTCGGCGTCTCTCTGGCCATATACGATCAAGCGATTGAGTTCATTGAGCGCACCGGCGAGACTGTGAAGGACCGGAAGTACTAGAGGGAATTACTCGCGGAACGGCTCCGGATGGCAAAGGCGGTGAGCGCGACATGCTGAACGTGGGCGCAGGTCTTAGCCGAATACAGCTTCCGGCGGTCCCTCTTGCAGGTTATCACGCCCGAACCGAGCCATCGCGCGGGGTTCACGATGCGCTCTGCGCCAGGGCTCTGGCCATTCAAAGCAACGAACGTTCCATCACCATCTTAAGTCTCGACATACTCTACTCCGATGCCTTCCTCACACGTATGATCCGATCTGCCTGCGCGACCTCGTCTGATCTGGTTGATCCGGCGACAGTCATGGTCTGCTGTTCACATACCCACTCCGGTCCATCGCGGATCTTCCCGGAGTCCGGCGCTTTCGATGCGGCGATCGCGGAGGCGATAACGGGCGCGGCAGCGTCAGCAGTGAAACAGGCATTTTCCAAGCTGCTTCCTTGTCGGCTGTATCTGAATGCAGGCGAGGCGGCGGGGGTGGCCGGCCAGCGCAGCAACCTCGCCGCGGGCTCCGCGATAGGTCAGATGAAACAGCGCATAGCAGTGGCGGAGTTTCGCTCCGAAGACAAAGCGCAGTCGGGCGCGCCCCGGGCTGTGGCCCGTCTTGTCAATCTGGCCTGTCACCCAACGGTACTCGGTCCCGATAACTTGCTGGTCTCCAGAGACTGGCCGGGGTTCATGACGGACATCTGCGAGGAGCAGATGCGTACATCAGGGGTGGAGCTTGCTTTTACAGTCTTCCTGAACGGAGCGGCTGCGGATGTGAGCACACGCTACACGCGGCGGGCTCAGAGTTTTGATGAGGCCCGGCGGCTCGGGAGTTTGGCCGCATCGGCCGCTGCGCAACTGGCCGCGACAGCCCGCTTATCGCGCACATCCGATGTGTGCCTTGCGCGCGAGCAACTCAGCCTGCCTAGGCGGTGGCCGGTCGGCGAAGAGGAGGCTTTGGCCGCCATGACCCGCGCTGAAGCCCACGCTGAGCGCCTGGCCCGGTGCGGCGCCGGCGCGATGGCGGTGAAGGAGGCGCGCGATCTGGCCGCGGCCTGGGCGATAGTGCTGCAACGCGCGCAGAACCGCTCAGACGCGTCCGGGTGGTCAGGATCAGCGTTGGCGAACAAGGCGGACGCCGAGATATGCCTTGCCCAGGTGGGCGATATGGCGTTGCTCTTTCTGCCCGGGGAGTTTGCGCACGATGTGGGCTACGATTTGGCGGGGGCAGCGGGGGAGGGCCGAAGCGCGGCCGAGGGCGCGGCAATCGATAGGGAGGATGTGTGGGTGGTCGGGTATTCCAACGGCCATCTAGGATACGTAGTGCCCGAGGGGGCGGATACCTACGAGCAGGTGATGTCGGATCTCGATCCGGAATCGATGCCGTGGATTCGGCAGGCGGTCATGACACTTTCGAGCAAAGGGATGTGCATAAATCGATGCTAGCTCAGAACTACCTCGGCCGTGTACAGAGCATTCTTGACGATATCGGGAAAACCCAGCTGGAAGCGATAGGCCGAGCTGCCGATGTTGCGGCCGCGGCCATTGCAGGCGGAGGCAGGCTTCATCTATTCGGCACGGGACATTCCCATGTCATTGCTGAGGAAGCTTTCTACCGGGCGGGCGGGCTCGCTGCAGTGAACGCGATACTCGAACCGGCTTTGATGCTGCATGAAGGTCCGTTCAAGTCTACTGCGATGGAGCGGCTGGAAGGATACGCAGAGATCATCCTGGATCACTCTGCAGTCAAAGCCGGCGATGTGCTGATGATCATATCCAATTCGGGGCGGAATGCAGTCCCCGTGGAGATGGCCTTGACGGCAAAGGCTCGAGGGATTCCGGTGATCGTTCTGACATCCCTTGCGCATTCGCGGAGCGTACCCTCGCGCCACTCCAGCGGCAAGCACCTGTTCGAGGTGGGCGATGTAGTCATCGACAACTGCGGGGTGCCGGGAGACGCGGTATTGCGGGCAGACGGCTCGGCGGCGCGGATCTGCCCAACTTCCACGGTGACGGGGGCCGCCATCATCAACATGCTCGAGGCGGAGGTGGTGGCGCGGCTGTGCGCCATGGGGATCGAGCCGCCCGTGTTCTTGAGCGCAAACATCGATGGCGGAGACGAGTTCGATCGGAAATGGGCTCACGTTCTGGGCAAGGATCGCGCGTTCGTTGCCCATGAGCGCTGCGAGGAGGGAGAGTAAGTTGACGAGTCAGTCCGAGCCGTTCTTGGTGATCGCCGATGGTGAGGCGACCGGGCGTTCGCGGGCTTGCCAGGCTATGCGAGACTTCCTCCGGTGCGAGCTGGGCGCGGACACCGCGCTGGAAACGGCAGCGCCAATGCTGGGGGCGGGGGCTGAGCCGGCGGCTGGGGCGATGCCGGAGCAGATGAGACTGGTTCGGCTCACGATGGATCCGGGCGCGGACATGGGGCCTGAGGCATTCCGCGTCATAGGCGATGCCGGCAACGGGTGCAGCGATGGGAGCGGCAAGGTGGGCCGCGAGAGCTATCGGGGTCTGCCGGGGGTGCGCATTCTGGCCGAAACCGAGGCTGGGTTGCTGTATGGCGTGGAGGAGGTTATCGCGCATCACCGTCTGCATCACAAGTTCCCCGATACCGACCGCGCCTTCAGCCCCGCCTTTGCGGTCCGCGGCATGAAGGGGTTGCATTGGAACCCCGATGACTATCTGTCGATACTGGACTTCTTGCCGTCCTGCAAGTTCAACTTCCTGATGCTCTGCTACGGGATGCTGCCCGAGCACTGCCGCAGGTTCCGCGACCCATACTCTCGCGAGCACCTGGAAGCGATTTTGCGGATGGTGGAAGGCGCCCGCGAGCGCTTCGTCACCGTGTGCGTTGCGGTCAACCCTTCGCTCCGAAGTGTTCCGCCGGCGAGATACTCAGGGGATGAAGACTTAAGGCCTGTGGTGGACAAGTTCAAGGAATCCTACGAACTGGGCGTGCGCTGTTTCGCGCTGGCGCTGGACGACATCTCGCTGGATCTTCAGAGGCCGGAAGACCGAGCTGCCTACCGGAGTCTGGGCGATGCGCACGCGGACTTCACCTGCAGGCTGCGCGATGCCTTGCTGTCGATGGATTCGAGTAACCGGTTGATTCTGTGTCCGACTACATACTTCACTTACCACGCCCGCGCATATCCGGACTACACGCGGGCGATCGCAGACGGGATTCCGGAAGATGTGGAGTTTTTTTGGACCGGTCCTGACTGGAACTCCACGTCCATCACTTACGAGGATGCCTGCGAGTACGCCGAGTTAGTCGGGCGCAAGCCGTTTCTGTGGCTCAACTACCCGGTAAACGACTACCTCAAGCCGGAGCCGTGGCGTCTGGTGCTGGCGCCCACTGCCATGAGGTGCGCTCGCCTGCCCAATATGCTCACCGGCGCTATCGCCAACCCCATGCGGCAGGTGGAGTCGTCCAAGTTGCCGCTGTGGAGCATCGGGCGATACTTCTGGGATCCGAGAAGCTACGATCCTGACATCGCGCTGGAGGAAGCGTGCGCGGCGGCGGCAGCCGAACACGGCTGTTCGCCGGAAACTCTACTTGCAATAGCGCGTGCGTACATCGGCGCCTATGATCCTCTGGCCAATCTGGCTGACTTAGTCGGCCCTGATTCAGGCGCCACTCCGAATGCGTTGTGCGAGGCGGAGCGGCGACTGCGGCAGGCATCGCACGAGTTGCGTCAGTTGCTCCCAGGCCTTCGGGCACAGCTGGGCGAGGGCAAGCGTCTGTGGAGTGAACTGGAGCAGGGGCTGGGCAGGTTTCTGAATTTCGCCGATGCGTTCATCGCGTCAAGATGCGCTGAACGATTGGGCGAGAGCGTCCGCCGCTGCGGCCTGGGAAGCGATTCGTTCGCGGACGCGTTGCACTTTGCCCGCGCGGCGGTGGACTTGCTTGGATCATTATGGACATGATCGTGGAGATCAAGGGAATATGCAGGTTCGGAGGTGGTATGTCAGGAAGCGAACGCTCTTGGATTGTCGACATCGGGCGAACTGTGTGAACGTTCCTCAGAAAAACCCAAGATACAAGGAGGTCTATCAGATGAAGAGGTTCATTCCTGCGCTCATGAATTCATGACCGACACCAAAGGGCTGGGGGTTATGAACTATGTCTTTCATGGCTATGAGCCTTTTACCGGTGAAATCCGGCATCGCACTCACGGCGCGCTGGTCGCAATGCTCGAATGTCAGTCGGTCGCCTACGCGCTCTTCAATCTGCAGGATCGCGGCAAGCTCTTTATCGGCCCAGGAATCAATATCTATATGGGCCAGATCGTTGGCGAGCATTGCCGCGAGGGCGACCTGGTTGTCAATCCAGCCAAGGGCAAGAAATTGACCAATATGCGGGCCTCTGGATCAGACGAGAACGTTATCCTGACACCGCCCTTGACGCTTAGCCTCGAGGACTGCATCTCATATATCAATGACGACGAGCTGGTTGAGATTACACCCGAGAATATCCGACTGCGAAAACGCCGAATGCCAAAATGGTGATTCTATACTCATTTATGTTGAGAAATTGATTTTTGCAACCTTTTCATTACGCTTCAATTATGGTGTCGCCCCTCCGGGGCTTTGTGATGGGGGGGGCTGCTAACCCCCGGTTGCGCGTCGCTGGCGTGCCGCTTCACCGGGGGTTACTTATGGTGTCGCCCTCTGGGCTTTTTGGGATAAGACAACATACACCAGCATCGGTTATATT
>CAYYHF010000166.1:0-5962 GCA_964471415.1 uncultured Clostridia bacterium
GTCTTTTCCAGTTCTGCGCAAAAGAATCCACCAGACTGCAGGAACTCTGAGCGGTGGCGAACAGCAGATGCTGTCGATAGCCCGAACACTGATGTCGAGACCTAAATTGGTGATGGTCGACGAACTCTCGTTGGGCCTTGCCCCGAAGGTGGTCAGCGAGATCTTCGACATCCTGGGCGATCTGAGCAGGAAGGGCTATACGATTCTCCTGGCGGAGCAGAACGCAAAGAAGACGCTTGAGTTCGCCAATCGCGCCTATGTCATGGAGACCGGCCAAGTGGTGTTGCAAGGTCCCACACAGGAACTCATGAGTAATCCGGAAGTCCGTCGCGCCTATTTGGGCAGTAATGTGTAGTTCAACCACAGTTAAGGAGAATACACACTATGGAAATATTCGTAGCTCAATTGCTAAACGGCCTCTCTTTGGGCAGCATGTACGTCCTGCTGGTACTGGGGTTCAACCTAATGCTTCTGGTCGCGAAGATCATCCAGTTCGCCTATCCGCACCTGGTCGTGTTGTCTATGTACGTGTGCTGGGCAGTGTTGCAGCGCACCGACAACATGCTCCTGGTCGTGCTAGCCTCGGTTGTTAGTTGCGTAGTAGTGAACGTGGTGATCGAACCGATATTTCGCCTGCTTGCCAAGAGACACGGCCTGGACATCAACGTGTCGTTCGTGGTTTCGATGAGCATGGCTTTGTTGATAACGGACGTAATGTCTCACCTGCTCAACTACGGATATCCTATTGCTTTCCCGACAGAGTGGGTAGGAAAGAGCGTTGTCAGCTTCGGGTTGATCGCTTTCTCGGCAGGGCAAGCATACGCCCTATTCGGGGGCATCGCCGCTGTGGCGGCCTTCTTCTACTTACTGTACCGGACAAGGCAGGGAAGGGTGCTTAGGGCCATAAGCGAAAACAGCCTTCTCTCGTCGATCATAGGAATCCCCATCGTCAAGACGCGGGTGCTGAGCTATGCCATAGCAGGTCTTTTGGGCGGCCTAACGGCTGTAATGCTCGCTAGGCTGTTGGGATCGGCATCGCCGGGGCTCGGCGACTTTGTGGGGATGAAGGTAGTGGCGGCTTCCATACTAGCCGGTCTGGGCAACCTGAAGGGCGGTCTAGTCTGCGGGCTCCTTCTTGGAATCGCTGAGAGTCTGGCAATAGGCTATCTTGCAGGGTCATGGTCAAACGCTATTGCTTTCATGATGATGCTGATAATCATGCTGATAAAGCCTGAAGGGCTGTTCGGCATTGAAGCATAGCCTCTAGATATTACGATACGGAGGAGGCTGGACAGTTGTCGCCAGTATTGTATTACTTCCTGTCATTTACAGGTATCAATATTTTGATGTGTTGGTCGCTTTACCTGCCTTACCGCGTTGGACAACTGCATTACTTGACCGTTGCGTGCATGCTCGCTTCTGCCTATTTTGCCGGCTTTGCCGCCCGCGAGTGGTCGTGGCCGTTTGCCCTAATACTCGTAGTCGGGATACTCATCGGCATCCTGATATGCCTGCTTCCCTCGTTTGCCATCGGCGATGCGCCCTGCTTCACTGTGGTAATAGTTGGCTTGACCATTATATTCCTTTTGAAGACGGCAGTCGAAAACTCCCCGGCATTGGGCGGAACGATAGGCTTCTTTGGGATTCCGCAGGTCAACCACTTGCTTCCGCTAACCTACCTGCTAGTCGCGGCTGTAGGAGCCTTCATCTATCAGGTAGACCACTCCCGATTGGGACGAGCGGCCTCTGTGGTGTTTGTGGACAAGAACACCGCGGCCGCCCTGGGAGTCGATGTGAAGCAACTGGGGATGTTCCTTCAGGTCGCATCAGGAGCACTAGCCGGACTAGCGGGCGTTTTGTACGCGTTTCTCATAGGGAGTCTCTTCCCCGAGTTCTTCAACTTGGGAGTCATTGGCACTCTCATGTGCATGCTGTTCGCCGGCGGGCACACTACCATGTGGGGGGTGATAATCTCCGTTCCAGTCTTGGAAGGCATGCAGTTGCTTCTTCCTAGCGCTATCGCCTCGTGGCGCCAAGTCATCTACGCGCTCACCCTTATTGTCATTGTCCTCGCACTCCCCGGTGGGTTAGTCACGAAACGAATGCTTCTACGTCTGAAAAGCAAGGTATCGGGTGGGATCAGTAAATGCAACAACTAGGGAGGAAAAAGATGATGGGAAAACACACTAAGTCATTCGCAGGTCTCCTGATCATGGCGGTTCTTCTAGTCTGTCTCGCCGGATCAAGCCTCGGCGCGCCTGCGGCCGCTGTGGTAGATCAGTGGGAGATACCATTTCTGAACTGCTTGACCGGACCTATAGCGAGCATCGGCGAGTACATGGCCTGGAGCGCGCACAGGGCGGCGTACGAGATCAACCAGAAGGGCGGCATCAAGGGCAAGCCCGTCAAAATCGTTGACTACGATACCGGAGTGAGCCCGGAAAAGGCCGTCGAGCAGATGGCGAGAATCGTCAACAAGAGTCTAGTGGCCTTGGGCCCAGTGCCGGAAGCCTGCATAATGGCAGCAATGCCGCTGGCCGTACGGCAAGGCCTGTTCAGCATGACGGCGTCCACCACCTATGAGTACTCAACTCAGTTCTTCCCCTGGACACTGTCGTGGTATCCGCCTACGGATAAGCACTTGGCCCCCGCGGCCGCTGCCTGGGCCAAGGAGCAGCCCAAGATGAAAAAGGTTGTCCAGTTCGTGGAGAAGTGGGCGTGTTGGCCGAGCATGGCGGACGCTCACGCCGATGGGCTGGCTTCCGTTGGAATAGAAACCTTCACCGTTGAGGTTCCAACAGACGCGGTCACCTTCGGGCCCCTGGTTGTCAGGGCATTGGCGCAGAAGCCCGATGGATTCATGTTCACGTGTACGTCTGAGAAGGTCGCGAAGATAATCATCGAGCTGGAGAAGTATGGTTGGAAGGACAAGGCCAAGATATTCATTTTCAGCAGCGCCGACGATATGCCTCTGTATACGACAGGAAAGGATAGCCTCACTGGCTCCTACATCTATGCATACTTCGACGGCGCCAAAGAGTCGCCCCGTTGGAACACCTTCAAAGAGGCCTACAAGAAGGATCATCGCGGACTGGATCCGACTTCCTTGTCCACCATATACTACGATTGCGTCTACATGATCAAGAGGGCCATCGAGGAGACGAGCATAACCGGGGATCCCAAGAAGCTGAAGCAAGAGCGGATCATGATCAGAGACTACATCCGCGAAATGCAGGACTTCGACGGCATACAGATGGCCTGGTCGATGAAGGACGGAATACCTTCCGACAAGGGCTCATTCCTCTTCGTCATACAGAACGGAGTCAAGAAGTACGTAACGTACGTGGAGGCGTGGAAATAGCCTAGTCGGCGCTGTGAGGCGCTGAGCAAGCGAGGCGGGCTGCAGACCGAGGCCTTTGGAAACGGTCCGCGGCTGTAGCCGGCTCCGACTGGATCGGCGAACGGCGAGCAAATGCGGCCAAGGCCACAGCCGATCCAGAACAACACACAGGAGGCAGAAAACATGGCACAAGTCGTGAAAGCAGTGAAGACGCGCGACAACGGATTCCTGGAGATGAACAAGGGCATTAAGGTCCTGCACCTGTCGGGTAAGCCTTATGATAGGGGCTATCAACACGGATTCCTGTTGGCGAAGGAGATCTCGGAAGTCATCCCGGACGGCATTACCGGAGCCGCTGCCGTTATTGCTTTGGCCCTAGGTTGTAGCCACAGCGAGGCCATCGAGGTAATGAAGAAGGGCAGGCGGTCTGCCGAAGAGTATGTTCCCCCTGAGTTCAAGGAAGAGATGAGGGGAATCGCCGATGGCATAGCCGCCCAGGGTTCGACGCTGGACTATGACGATGTAGTCCTTTGGAACACAATGTACGACCAATGGTGCTTCTATGCGCATCCCGATCCCGCCGAGCCGGACAGGCATTCAGTGCGGCATGCATATCCCCCGGGTTGCAGCAGCTTCTCGGCTTGGGGCAAGGCCACTGTCAACGGCAAGATGATCTTTGGCAAGAACATGGACAACCTGGACATACCAGGCGCAAAAGCCCACCGCATATTGGCCATAGTCAAGCCCGACAGAGGCTACGGCCACGCATTCATAACCCATCCGGGAATGATCGCGATTGACGGCGGTCTCAGCGAAAACGGCGTCGAAATGATGACTCAGTACAGCGCCTCAGTCAATGAGACGCTGAAGGGCTGCGGCATCGGAGTTCTGTCCAGGCTGATTCTGACGAATGCAGACACAATCGACGATGCCATTAACATTCTTACGGTCTACCCGAGATGCACGGGCATCAACTATCATGTTGGGGACGCCAAGGCCGGCAGGTCTGCAGTAATCGAAGCATCGGCGAGTCAAGTGGCAGTCCGCCGTCCCGAAGAGGGGAAGGATGTCATGTGGACGTCCAACCACTGCAACTGCTATCCGGGGTGGAAGGGCTATGAGGGTCACAACATGGTCATCGATCAGGCTCCCGTATACAAGATGCCCGATGTGAGCACCATCGAGAAGTGGCAGGAGAGCCTGGCGGACCCGAACAACCCGGACGTATGCGGTTCAGCTAGGTTCGTCAGATACGGACAGCTCCTGGACGAGCACTACGGCAAGATAGACGAGAAGATAGCTCAGCAGATAATGAGCGACAGGGTGGACCCCTACACTGGTAAGGTGAGGGATTGGCAAGAATCGCATCCCAGCATGAACGATGGCGTGACCATATGCATGTACTCTCCTATCGTGAAGTACGCTGATAACGTCCAGTTCTACAAGAGCGAGAAGAGGGGTTCCTTCAGCGCCTGTTTCTCCAATCTGTGGAGCATGGTCGCAGCTGTGGACACCGGAGAATTCTGGTTGGCAATGAAGGACTTCCCGGCGCAGAGAGGCGGATACGAGTACTTCAATCTCAAGAAGGAATTGGCACGCGTCTAGTCTAGCGAAACTGATCGCTGAAAAGACAGGTCTACGTCATCTGACCGTAGATCTGCTACAAGCGCCGCAGCCGGCAGAGAGCGCATGGCAGGCTCTCCGGCTGCGGTGTCTGCCCAAATCAACACGGAGAGAATGAGCGCAATGAGAATCGATATTGTCGGAGCGGGCGCGATGGGGTCGTTGTTTGGCGGCTTGCCCGCTGAGTCGGGTTGCGATGTGCACCTAATAGACGTCTGGGAAGAACATGTGAAGACCATCAACGACAAGGGACTGTGGATAGAAGGTCTCAGCGGTGATCGGTTCATCAAAGTCAAGGCTGCAACTAAACCGGAGAAGATCCCTGGCACATCGGACTTGATAGTTTTCTTTGTCAAATCTTACCATACCGAAACCGCGGCGGCAAGCGTATCGTCGCTCGTGGGAGAGAACACTACTATCCTGACCCTGCAAAATGGCTTGGGGAACTTCGAGACGTTAAGCTCCGTCTTTGGTGAAAACCGCGTAGTAGCGGGTACTACTTCCCATGGAGCCACTGTACTGGGCCCTGCAAGGGTATGCCACGCCGGCGCTGGTCCCACCGTAGTCGGCGAGTTGAGCGGGTTGATCACTGATCGAACTCGCGGGCTTGCCCAGGTCCTTACGCGAGCGCGCATTGAGGCCGATGCTTCCGATAATGTGCTGGGTCTGATCTGGAGCAAGCTAATGGTCAATGTGGGCATCAACGCGTTGGGGACATTGCTGAGGGTCAAAAACGGCGAGCTTACTCAGGGAAAGCACAGTCTAGCGCTGCAAAGAGAGCTGGTCGAAGAAGCGCTGACAGTGGACGCGAAAAAGGGAGTAGCGCTCACGCATCCGGACATGGTCGGCGAGGTGGCTACGGTTTGCGAGAGGACCAGCGGCAACATCAACTCCATGCTGCAAGATGTTCTGAGGAAAAGAAGGACAGAGATAGACTCCATCAACGGCGCCATTGTCAGAGAAGGAGAAAGACTGAAAGTTACGACCCCGGCCAACCGC